>JBGAJT010000310.1:0-3968 GCA_044224785.1 Candidatus Nanopelagicales bacterium
GCTGCTGCATGCCGCCGGAGAGCTGGTCGGGGAACGAGTTCTCGAAGCCCGACAGGCCCACGAGCTCGATGACCTCGTTCGCGCGCTTGGTGCGCGAGGCCTTGTCATCGCCGCGCACCTCGAGGCCGTAGGCGACGTTGTCGACCACCCGCCGGTGCGGCAGCAGCCCGAAGTGCTGGAACACCATGGCGAACCGGTTGCGGCGCAGCTCACGAAGACGCTTGGCGTCGGCGGAGGACAGGTTGTCGCCCTCGATGAGGACGTCGCCCGCGGTCGGCTCGATCAGGCGGGTGACGCAGCGGACGAGCGTGGACTTGCCCGAGCCCGAGAGACCCATGACGACGAACACCTCGCCGGGCGCGACGTCGAAGGACACGTCGCGGACCGCAGCGACGCAGCCGGTCTTGGCCTTGAGCTCGGACGCCGGCAGCTCGCCGTCGGGCGAGCCGGGGATGCTCTCGGCCTTGGGGCCGAAGACCTTCCACATGTTGCGGACCGAGACGGCGGGGGTGCCCGACGCGCTCGAGAGGGTCGGCGCGGCGGCTTCGGTGCTGCTCATGGGTTCGTCGGCTCCGTCCCGCCGGACCACCCGAGTGGCGCCGGCTGCAGGTTCTCGTGGATGACGAGGTCAGGCACCGTGCGCCTCCTGGGCGGACGGCTGGTGGCGGTAGAACTCCCGGTGGTCGGGCGGGAGCGGCGTGTTGCCCGCGATGAGATCGGCGGCCTTCTCGGCCACCATCATCACCGGCGTGTAGAGGTTGCCGTTCGTGACGTACGGGAACACCGACGCGTCGACGACGCGCAGCCCCTCGACGCCGTGCACCTTCATGCTCGACGGGTCGACCACCGACATGTCGTCGACGCCCATGCGCGCCGTGCACGACGGGTGCAGCGCGGTCTCGCTGTCCTTGCGCACCCAGTCGAGGATCTGCTCGTCGGTCTCGACCTCGGCGCCGGGCGACAGCTCGCCGCCGCTGTACTCCTGCAGCGCCGGCTGGCCGAGGATGTCGCGCGTGACGCGGATGGCCTCGACCCACTCGCGGCGGTCCTGCTCGGTCGAGAGGTAGTTGAAGAGGATCGACGGTTTCGCGGCCGGGTCGGCGGTGCGGATCTTCACGTGGCCCCGGGCGTCGGAGTACATCGGGCCGACGTGCACCTGGTAGCCGTGGCCGCTCGCCGGCGAGGTGCCGTCGTAGCGGACCGCGATCGGCAGGAAGTGGTACATCAGGTTCGGGTACTCGACGTCGTCGTTGCTGCGCACGAAGCCGCCGGCCTCGAAGTGGTTGGTGGCCGCCGGGCCGCCGCGCAGGAACAGCCACTGCGCGCCGATGATCGGCATCCGCCACTTGGCCATGTAGGGGTTCATGGACACCGGCTGGGTGCACGCGTGCTGGATGTAGACCTCGAGGTGGTCCTGCAGGTTCTCGCCGACGCCGGGCAGATGGGCGACCGGTTCGATCCCGACGGAGCGCAGGTGCTCGGCGTCGCCGACGCCGGAGAGCTGCAGCAGCTGCGGGGAGTTGAACGCGCCGCCGCAGAGGAGGACCTCGCCGCCGTAGATGCGCTCGACGCCGCCGCCCTTCTTCATCACCTCGACGCCGACGGCGCGCGTGCCGTCGAAGATCACGCGGGCCACCTGCGCGTGCGCGCGGATCTCGAGGTTCGGGCGCTTCTTCGCCGGGTGCAGGTAGGCGCGCGCCGCCGAGAGCCGCCGACCGTTCACCAGGTTCGCGTCGAAGGGCGCGAAGCCCTCCTGCTGGTAGCCGTTGACGTCCTTGGTCAGCGGGTAGCCGGCCTGCTGGACCGACTCGAAGAACGCGTCGAAGAGCGGGTTGGTGACCGGTCCGCGGGTCATCGTCAGCGGGCCGGACTTGCCGCGCCAGGGGTCGTCGTCGGCCGCACCGAGAGCGTTCTCGAGCCGCTTGAAGTACGGGAGGCAGTGGGCGAAGTCCCAGTCCTCCATGCCCTTGTCGGCAGCCCAGCGCTCGTAGTCCAGCGGGTTGCCCCGCTGCACGATCATGCCGTTGATGCTGCTCGACCCGCCCATGATCTTGCCGCGGGCGTGGTAGACCCGGCGCCCGTCCATGTAGGGCTCGGGGTCGGTCTCGTACATCCAGTCGTAGTACTTGCTGCCGATCGCGAAGAAGAGGGCCGCGGGCATGTGGACGAAGACGTCCCACTTGTAGTCCCAGCGGCCCGCCTCGAGCACCAGCACGTTCGTCGACGGATCGCCGGAGAGCCGGTTCGCGATCGCCGAGCCGGCCGAGCCGCCGCCGACGACGATCAGGTCGTACGACCGGGTCATCAGGGCTCCTCAGGGTGGGACGGCCATATCTTGCGCGAGCGACCCTCCCCCGGGACGCGTTTCGGTCAGATCAGTCGCCGAGCTCCGCACGGCGCCGGATGACGAAGTCCTCGAGCTCCTCGCGGATCGCGTCGTCCAGCGGCGGAGCCTCGTACTCCTCGAGCGTCTTGTCCACGATCTCGCCCGCACGGGTGGCCGTGTCGCGGGCGCCGAGGCGGTTCCAGCGCTCGAAGTTGTCGCTCGAGTTGAGGAACGGCCGGTAGAAGCAGTCGCGGAACCGTTCCATCGTGTGCTCGGCGCCGAGGAAGTGCCCGCCGTGGCCGACCTCCTCGTGCGCGCCGAACGCGAGGCTGGCCTCGTCGATCTCCAGCGGCGTGAACTCCTTCTGGAGCATCTCGAGCACCTGGACGTCGACGACGAACTTCTCGTAGCAGGCCACCAGACCGCCCTCGAGCCAGCCCGCCGTGTGCATGACGACGTTCGTGCCGGCGAGGAAGGTCGGCAGCATCGTCATGAGCGACTCGTAGCCCGACTGCGAGTCGACGGTCTGCGAGGAGTTCAGGCCGCCGCCGGTGCGGAAGGGCAGGCCGAAGTGGCGCGCGATCTGGCCGGTGCAGAGCAGGCCGATCGCGGACTCCGGCGTACCGAACTGCGGCGAGCCGGACTGCATGTCGATGTTGGAGAGGAACGACCCGAAGATCACCGGGGCGCCCGGGCGGATCAGCTGCGAGAGCGCGATGCCCGAGAGGGCCTCGGCGATCTGCTGCACGAGGGCGGCCGGGATGGTCACCGGCGACATGGCGCCCATGAGCAGGAACGGCGTGAGGATCACCGGCTGGTTGGCCGCGGTGTACTCGAACTGCGCGTCGAGCATGCGGTCGTCCCACCGCAGCGGCGAGTTGCAGTTGATGAGCGAGAAGGAGACCGGCGTCTTCTCGATGCTCTCGCGGCCGCCGAACACGATGTCGCTCATGGCCAGGGTGTCGCGTGCGTTGACGCCGCTGACGACGTTGCCCTGGAAGATCTTGTCGGTGAGCGTGAAGGTCGCGTAGAGCATGTCGAGGTGCCGCGAGTCGAGCGGCGCGTCGTTGGGCTCGGCCACGACGCCGCCGACGCTGTCCATCGCCTTGAACGACTGCGCGAGCTTCGCGAAGTTGCGGTAGTCGGCGAGCGTGGCGTCGCGGCGCACGTCGCCCTTGCGGACGAAGGGCGGGCCGTAGACGCTCGAGAAGACCATGTGGTCCCCACCGATGTGCACGTCGTTGTCGTGGTTGCGCGCCTGGATGTCGAACTCCCGCGGCGCCTTGGCGACCTGCGCGAGGACGAACTCGGGGTCGAGGAAGACCTTGTTGTCCTCGACCCGCTGGCCGGCGGCGCGGAAGAGCTCGAGCGCCTCGGGCTTCATGAACTCGATGCCCATCTCCGAGACGATCCGCCGCCAACCCTTGTCCAGGGTGGCGATCGCGTCCTCGGAGAGGATCTCGTAACGGGGCATCTTGTTGACGAACACGGGGCTCCCTCTCCTTGACCAGGCTCAGCGCCGGATCCTACGCTGACTCGTGGAACAGCAGTTCCATATCGTGAAACTCGGTCCGGGCGTCGATTCTGGTGCACGGACCACCCCCAGCACCAGACCCTGGACCCCGATTCCCGGACCAGGCAG
>JBGAJT010000311.1:0-3951 GCA_044224785.1 Candidatus Nanopelagicales bacterium
GCGGTCTCGGGGAGGATCTGGCCATGAGCCGGCAGGTGGTCCCGCGCGCCGCCGGCTCGCCACGCGTGTCCGCCTCCGAGCTGCCCGAGCGCGTGCGCATGTGGATCGACGCGGAGCTCGGCTCCCCGGTCGTCGACGCGCGGACGCAGGTCGGGGGCTTCTCGTCGGGCGTGGCCGCCCGGCTCGCCGCCGCCGACGGCTCGACGGCGTTCGTCAAGGCGGTCGACGGCTCGGTCAACGTCGACACGCCCGACCTGTTCCGCCACGAGGCGGCCGTGCTGACGGCCCTGCCGGAGCGGCCGTACCGCGCGACGCTGCGGGCGACCTACGACGACGGCGACTGGGTCGCGCTGCTGCTCGACGACATCGAGGCCGGGCACCCCGACCTCGACGACGACACCGACATGGAGTCCGTGCGCGTCGCCCTCGTCGCGCAGGCCGAGGAGCTCACGCCCGATCCTGTGGGGCTGCCCGGCCCCGATCTCGCGGCCAGTGCGGCACGCTGGCACCGCCGTGTCGCCCGTGCGCTCGACGACGATCCCTCGCACTTCCCGGACTGGTTCGTCGACCAGCAGGACCTGCTGCTGGCGCGCCTCGCCTCGTTGCCGGAACGGCTGCCGTCGGAGAGCTGGGTGCACCTCGACGTCCGCGACGACAACCTGCTGCTCCGCGCCGACGGCTCGGCCGTCGTCGTCGACTGGGGGATGAGCCGCCCCGGACCGAGCTGGATCGACCAGGTGCTGCTCGCCGCGCACCGCGTCGACCGGCCCGACTTCGACGCGCAGGTGGCGGGGCTCGAGGTGTTCGGCGCCTCGGCGTCGCGCTCCGCTCTGCAGGACGACGTCACCGACCTGGTGCTCGCCCTCGGCGCGAGCCTGGCGGCGCTGCGCGACCGACCGATGCCCGGGCTGCCCGCGATCGACGAGTTCCGGCGTCGCGAGCAGGCCCGGCTGCTGGCGGGGGCTCGTCGTCGGCTCGGGCTCTGACGGGGATACTCGACGCATGAGGATCGAGCGCATCTCCGTCACGCCCGTGAAGGGCCTCGGCCTGCTGCACCCGGAGTCGGTCGAGGTGACGCCGACGGGAGTGCACGGCGACCGGCGCTACGGGATGGTCGACGAGCGCGACCGCCGGCGGGCGAGGAGCCCGACACCCTCGTGCTCCGGCTGCCCGACGGCACGGAGGTGGGCGGCGTCGTCGAGCTGGGCGACCCGGTCACGGCGATCTTCTACGGCGACCCCCGACCGGGCCGGCTCGTCCTCGGAGAGTACTCGGCAGCCCTCTCGGAGGTCGCGGGAGAACCGCTGCGGCTGCTGCGGTTCGACGACGGCGCCGCGATCGACCGGCCCGGTGAGGGCGCGGTGTCGATCCAGTCGACGGCGTCGCTCGCAGCCCTCGGTCGCGAGGCCGGAGTCGACGAGCCGGTCGACGGCCGACGGTTCCGGATGACGTTCACGGTGTCGGGCGCCGAGGAGCACGGCGAGGACGGCTGGCTCGGCCGCCGGGTGCGCGTGGGGGGCGCGG
This sequence comes from Candidatus Nanopelagicales bacterium, assembly GCA_044224785.1. GTDB lineage: Bacteria > Actinomycetota > Actinomycetes > S36-B12 > CAIYMF01 > Longivirga. Next base: position 1,525 of record JBGAJT010000311.1, read on the forward strand.
TGGTGGCCCCCGAGGGGAACATCGGCCGCTGCGCCATCACGACGCAGGACCCCGACACGGGCGTCCCGACCCTCGACACGCTGAAGACGATCGCGCGCTACCGCGGCGAGCTCGTCACGACCGAGCCGCTGCCCTTCGGCGTCCACGCCCGGGTCCTCGTGCCCGGGCGCGTCGCCCTCGGCGACGAGGTCGTCGTCGAGGGCTAGCAGCGTCGAGGACCAGCAGCGTCGCGGACTAGGCCTCGTCGACGGGCTCGAGGCGCAGGCTCACCGAGTTGATGCAGTAGCGCAGGTTGGTCGGGGTGCCGTAGCCCTCACCCTCGAAGACGTGGCCGAGGTGGCTGCCGCAGGACGCGCACCGGACCTCGACCCGACGCATCCCGAGGCTGGTGTCCTCGATCTCGACGATCTTGTCGCCGGCGAGCGGCGAGAAGAACGAGGGCCAGCCGCAGTGCGAGTCGAACTTCGTGTCGCTGGTGAACAGCTCCTCGCCGCATGCGCGGCAGGAGTAGGTGCCGCGCGTCTTGGTGTCGGTGTACTCGCCGGTGAACGCGCGCTCGGTCCCGGCCTCGCGCAGGACGTGGTACTCGGCGGGGCACAGCTCGGCCTTCCATTCCTCCTCGCTCTTCACGGTGACGAAGGGGGTGCCGTCGGGCTTCGTGAGGGGCATCGACCCGGATCGCATCATGGAGCGACCGTACGTCGCCGTCCGCCGCGGCACCATCTCGGACGGGCTGCCGTAAGCAGTCCGTCAGGAGTCGAAGGGACTGCGACCTGCCGGATCCTCGGCAGGAGCGCGGGTTCGGGCTACGGTCGTCGACGTGGCCAAGGAGTTCGGGAGTCCGGTGGAGCTCGCTGTGGGCGAGCACGTCGTGAAGGTGTCGAACCCGGAGAAGCCCTACTTCCCCGAGGTCGGCATCAGCAAGCTCGAGGTGGTGCAGCACTACCTCGACTGCGGCGACGGCATCCTGCGCGCCCTGCGCGACCGCCCGACGACGCTCGAGCGCTGGCCCGGCGGTGTCGTCCCCGGGGCGCGCATCTCGACGCGCGAGGGCTTCAAGGGCGAGGCGTTCTACCAGAAGCGCGTTCCGCAGGGCGCTCCGCCGTACGTCGAGACCGCGCACATCACGTTCCCGTCGGGACGCACCGCCGACGAGATCGCGCCGACCGAGCTGGCCGTGATCGCGTGGGCGGCGCAGCTGGGCACCATCACGTTCCACCCCTGGCCGGTGCGGCGCTTCGACGTCGACCACCCCGACGAGCTGCGTCTCGACCTCGACCCGGGCCCGGGCGCGGACTTCCAGGACGCGGTGGAGGTCGCTCACGAGCTGCACGCGCTGCTCGACGAGCTCGGCATCGTCGGCTGGCCCAAGACGTCGGGCAACCGCGGCGTCCACGTCTACGTCCGCGTCGAGCCGCGGTGGGAGTTCGTCGACCTGCGGCACGCGGCGATCGCCGTGGGGCGCGAGCTCGAGCGGCGGATGCCCGGCCGCGTCACGACCAAGTGGTGGAAGGAGGAGCGGCCGGAGGGCACGATCTTCCTGGACTACAACCAGAACGCCCGCGACCGCACCATCGCGTCGGCGTACTCCGTCCGCCCCAAGCCCCAGGCGCCGGTCTCGATGCCGCTGCGCTGGGACGAGCTCGACTCGGTCACGACCCTCGACTTCACCGTGCGCACGGCAGGTGCCCGCTTCGCCGAGGTCGGCGACCTGCACGCCGGCATCGACGACGCCGCGTTCCCCCTCGACACCTTCCTCGAGTGGTACGAGCGCGACGAGCGCGACCTCGGGCTCGGCGACATGCCCTACCCGCCCGACTACCCGAAGATGAAGGGCGAGCCCAAGCGCGTGCAGCCCAGCCGAGACAAGGACCGCGACCGCGACGATGCCCCCGCTGACGACTGAGGGGAGAGCCTGCAGGGGGCGCGGAGGTTTGCCCGGTGATCCCTCGGGCAGTGGAGCGCGATGACACAGCAGCCTGCGGAGCCCACAGCCACCGACGACCTCGAGGCGGTGCTGGCGACCACCGTGTCCGTCCTCGACGGCGTCGGCGCCGACGACTGGACGCGCCCGACGCCGTGCGACGGGTTCGACGTCGCCGCTCTCGTCGAGCACGTGGTGCGGTGGTCCCTGACGTACGCGGGCCGGGTCGGGTTGTCGACACCGTCGCAGCCGCTCGCGGCGCACCGCTCGGACGACGGTACGGGCCATCCGGCAGCGCAGCTGCTGCGGGACGTCGCCCCGGTGATCGTCACGGGCTACCGGTCGGACTCCGAGGGCTCGCGCTCGCTGCCGCTGGGCATCGTGCTGCTCGACTACATCGGGCAGGGCGAGCGCTTCACGCTGAAGATCCCGGCCGACATCATCTCGTCGAAGCCGGAGACGACGAGCGACAACACGCCGTACGGGCTGTCGTACACGTTCTT
>JBGAJT010000312.1:0-3944 GCA_044224785.1 Candidatus Nanopelagicales bacterium
GTGTGCGTTATGTGGTGGTGCGGGAGCGGCCCCGGGCCGGGGACGGGAGCGCGTGTGCGTGGTTCTGTCTGGCGGTGCTCACGGCCGTGGGCGCCTAGGCTCGGGGGGTGCCTACCGAGCGCGCGGAGCTGCACGTCGACGACCCCGAGGTCGGCGACCTCGTCCTCGACGCCGAGATCACCGGCGCCGACGACGGCGAGCCGGTCCTGCTGCTGCACGGCTGGCCGCAGACGTCGCTGTCGTGGTCGCGGGTGATCCCGCCGCTCGCGTCGTCGGGGATGCTCGTAGTCGCCGTCGACCAGCGCGGCTACTCGCCGGGCGCGCGGCCCGACGACGTCGCGGCGTACGCGACCCCGCACCTCGTCGACGACGCGCTCGGCGTCCTCGACGCGCTGGGCTGGGAGTCGGCGCACGTCGTCGGCCACGACTGGGGCTCGATCGTCGCGTGGGAGCTCGCCGCGCGGCACCCCGCGCACGTCCGCACCCTCACCGCGCTCTCGGTCCCGCACCCGCGCGCGTTTGCCGCGGCGCTGCGCTCCGACGATGTGCAGCGGGCGAAGTCGACGTACATGCAGTTCTTCCGCGCCGACCCCGCGAAGGCTGCGCAGGTGCTGCTCGCCGACGACGCCGCGGCGTTGCGCCAGGTCTACGGCGACGCCGTCCACCACCGCGACGTCGACGAGTACGTCGAGCTGTTCTCCGAGCCGGGCGCGCTCGAGGCGTCGCTGCGGTGGTACGCCGCCATGGACCACATGGACACCCCGGAGGTGCACCTGCCGACGACGTTCGTGTGGGGGGTCGACGACGTCGCGATCGGCGAGGCCGCCGCGCACGGGTGCGCCGGGTTCTGCACCGGTGCCTACGACTTCCGGCCGCTCGAGGGCCGCGGGCACTGGCTGCCCGACCAGGACCCCGACGCCGTCGTCGACGCGATCCTGTCGCGGGTGGGCTGATGCCGCGGCTCATGGCGGTGGTCTTCAGCAGGTCGGGCCGCCTGCACTACCTCGACCCCGGCGACCTGTCGCCGCGTGTCGGCGACCGTGTGCTGTTCCCGACGTCGACGTCGCCCGAGGTGTGCGAGGTCGTGTGGGGGCCGGAGGAGATCGACGAGCCGGTCGGCGCCCCGCTGTGCGCGGGGATCGCGACCGACGCCGACGTCGACCGCGACGAGCGCAACCGGCTGCGCCGTGCCGAGATCCAGGTCGCGGCCCAGCGGCTGATCCGCCGCCACGAGCTGCCGATGAAGGTGAGCGCCGTCGACTGGGCCGACGTCGGCCACGAGGCCGGCCGTCCGACGGCGACCGTCTACTTCACCGCACCCGGGCGGGTCGACTTCCGCGAGCTGGTCCGCGATCTCGCGCACGCGCTCGACTGCAAGGTCGTGCTCACCCAGCTCGGCGCCCGCGACGACGCGCGCGTCCAGGCGAGCATCGGGTCCTGCGGCCGCGAGACCTGCTGCTCGACCTTCCTCAAGGACTTCGAGCCGGTCACCGTCCGGATGGCCCGCGACCAGGACCTGCCCGCCAACCCGATGAAGATCAGCGGCGCCTGCGGGCGGCTGATGTGCTGCCTGAAGTACGAGCACCCGCTGTACGACGAGTTCGCCTCGACCGCCCCCGCCGTGGGCGAGCGCGTCGAGACCCCCGACGGCACGGCCCGGGTCGTGGCCCACGACGTGCCGCGCGACGAGGTCGTGCTCCGGCTCGACGCGGGCGGTGGCCGGTCGGTCTGCTCCCGGGCGGACGCCTGCTCCGCGCGTGCGGCGTACGTCTCCCGCGGCTGAGGCGTCCCGCCGTACGGGCTATCCCCGCACCCGGGCGGAACTCGTGGATGCGCTGACGCGTCGATCCTGGTGACCTGGCAGGCTGGTTCCTGCCTCGCCCTGCCCGAGCGTCCGGAGATTCTGTGAGCCGCCTGCCCCTGATCGTCCGGACGGCTGCGCTCGGAGCGGCCGGAGCGCTGCTGCTGGCCGCGTGCTCGGGCTCCACCATCGGCACCATCACCGAGGGCAGCGGCTCGGCCTCGCCGAGCCCCACCGCCAGCGGCTCGTCGTCGGCGCCGTCCGATGTCGACCCCGCCCTCGCACCGTTCTACGGCCAGCGGCTGAACTGGGCGGGCTGCGGCGGGTCCTTCCAGTGCGCCCAGCTCAAGGTGCCGCTCGACTACAAGGCGCCCGGCGGCGACACCATCGAGCTCGCCGTGATCCGGCTGCGCTCGTCGTCCGGCGGCAAGCACCTCGGCACGATGGTGACCAACCCCGGCGGCCCCGGCGGCTCCGCTGTCGACTTCGTCCGCCAGGCGCGCGCGATCTTCTCCCAGCAGCTGCTCGACGCCTACGACGTCGTCGGCTTCGACCCCCGCGGCGTCCAGCGCTCCGAGCCCGTCACCTGCCTCACCGACGCGCAGCTCGACACCTTCATCAGCCTCGACGCCTCGCCCGACAACGCGGCCGAGGTCAAGCAGCTCGACGACGCGGCCAAGCAGTTCACCGCCGGCTGCGAGCAGCGCTCCGGGAAGATGCTCGCCCACGTGAGCACCAGCGACACCGCGCGCGACATGGACGTGCTGCGCGGCGCGATCGGCGAGAAGAAGCTCGACTACGTCGGCTTCTCCTACGGCACGGTCCTCGGCGCGACCTACGCCGACCTCTTCCCGACCCACGTCGGTCGGATGGTCCTCGACGGCGCGGTCGACCCGGCGCTCGGCAACGTCGAGCTGCAGCACGGCCAGGCCAAGGGCTTCGAGCTCGCGCTGCGCCGGTTCGTCGACAACTGCGACCAGCAGTCCGACTGCCCGCTGCCCGGCGGCACGCAGGCCGGCCTCGACCGCATCGCGCAGTTCTTCGACGAGCTCGACTCCAAGCCGCTGCCCACCAACGACCCGAAGCGCCCGCTCACCCAGGCGCTCGGCCAGTCCGCGGTGCTGTCGCTCCTCTACTTCCCGGCGTACGGCGACTGGGACGCACTGCGCCAGGGCCTCTCGGCCGCCTTCGCCGGCGACGGCGGGACGCTGCTGGAGATGCTCGACGAGCGCAACGAGCGCAGCTCGAGCGGCAAGTACGCGAACAACCTGCAGTACGCCTACTACGCCGTGAATGCCGTCGACGACCCCGACCGCCCCACCACCGCGCAGGTGGCGACCCTGGCCGAGCAGTGGTCGAAGGAGGCGCCGATCTTCGGCTCCGTCCTCGCCTGGGCCAACGACATGTGGCAGTACTGGCCGGTCCCCGCGACCGATGCGCCCCGCGCCACCACCGCGAAGGGCGCGCCGCCGATCCTCGTCGTCGGCACGACCTACGACCCGGCGACGCCATACCCGTGGTCGCAGTCCCTGGCCAAGGAGCTCTCCAGCGGCGTGCTGCTCACCCGCGTGGGCGACGGCCACACCGGCTACGGCAAGGGCTCGGCCTGCACCGACAACGCCGTCGACCGGTTCCTGCTCACCGGCACCGCGCCGCCCGCCGGCACCGTCTGCCGCTGACCCGTCGCCCCAGGTCAGGGCGCTGCGCGGTCGGCGTACGCCGGATTCGGACCAACCCGACCGGTCCGGTATCCTTCCTGCTCGTGCCCGCTGCTCTGCGGCGGTCGCGCCGCCTTAGCTCAGTCGGTCAGAGCGACGCACTCGTAATGCGTAGGTCATCGGTTCGATTCCGATAGGCGGCTCCATCTTTAGGTCTCTGACCTGCGACGATGCCCTCCTCGTCTTCTTCGAGATCTTGGTCCGGGGGCGAACTGCTCACAAACTGCTCACGGACTCGCTGGGATGCGTCGGTGGAGCGCGGCACGAGGGACCACGCGCGGGCAGCCGCCTCGCTCCCGACCCCGGGCAGCAGGTGGGTGTAGGTGTCCGAGGTGATCGCCACAGACGAGTGCCCGAGGCGCTTGCTGACGACCCCGATGTCGACGCCAGCAGCGAGCATGAGCGAGGCCTGGCCGTGGCGCAGG
>JBGAJT010000313.1:0-3943 GCA_044224785.1 Candidatus Nanopelagicales bacterium
GTGCGGTCGAACTCGTAGGTGATCGACGTGGGGCCGGGCGTCGCGTCCGCGCGCGCCCCCGCCGTCGTGGTCATGGCCGCTCCTACGGGCCCGAAAGATCGTGCTGTCCGACCACCGTACGCACGTCCGGGCACCGGACGCGCGCCGACGGGAGGGGTGTGAGTCTCGTCCGGGAGCCGGCCGGCCGGGCGGCCAGCCGGCGCGGCCGGCTGGCGCGGCCGACCGCCCCGCCCGACCGCTACGGGTCAGCCCGGGAGGCCTGCGAACAGGTCGGGGAAGACCCGGGCCACCTTGGCCGTGAGGTACGCGCCGTACGGGCCCTCCCAGGCGTGCACGCTGGCGCCGTCCCAACGGCTGCCGGCGTCGTCGTCGGGCGCGCGGCCCTCGAAGACGCTGTCGGGCAGGGCGGCGACCTGCGCGTCCCACGACGGGTCGACGAAGAGGGGGAAGGAGACGCGGTCCTGGCCCGACAGGTTGCGCACGCGGTGCGGGTCGGACCGGTAACGGCCGCGGGTCATCCGGTCGAGCATGTCGCCGATGTTCACCACGAACACGTACGGATCGGCGGGCACGTCGATCCACTCGCCCTGCGACCGCACCTGCAGCCCGCCGTGGTGGTCCTGGGCGAGCAGCGTGATGAGGCCGTAGTCGGTGTGCTCCCCCACGCCCCACGAGTCGCCGTCGCCGGGCGGGTAGTGGAACGCGCGGAACAGGATCGTCGGGTCGGCGGTGAGCGCGCGGGCGAACCAGTCCTCGTCGAGACCGAGGCCGAGCGCCAGACCCCGCAGCAGCGCGGCACCGAGCGCGGCGACCTCGTCGATCCAGCGCAGGACGACGTCGCGCAGCGCGGCCGGCTGCTCCGGGAACAGGTTCGCGCCGTGCAGCGGCGTGCCCGCGACGACGCGCGGATCGTCGGCCGGCAGCTCGGTGCCGAAGTAGACGCCCTCCTTGCGGTCGGGCTCGCCCGACGTCAGCTCGCCGCCCACGGGGAACCAACCGCGCCACGCGGATCCCGCACGGCTCATGGCGATGCGCGCCTTCTCCTCCTCGGGCAGCGCGAAGAACGCGCGCGAGAGCCGCTCGAGGTCGTCGCGCAGAACCGGGTCGATGCCGTGCCCGGTGACGAGGAGGAACCCGCACGTGCGGCAGGCCGCGTCGAGCTCCCGCCCGGCTGCGAGCCTGTCCTCGTACGACGACGACGGGTCGACGAGCGCGCCGACGTCGACCACCGGGAGCACCACCATGCGGGGAGCCTAGGCGACCCGGACGGGCCCCGGTCCGCGCGCTAGGACGCGGGCGGACCGACGGGTGCGCGCACCTGCAGGACGTTGCCCTCGGGGTCGTGGCCGTTGACGGCCCGGAAGCCGCGGAACTCCCACTCGCGCTGGGGACCGTCGACCACCCCGCCGTGCTCCGCCGCGGTGCGCCGCGCCGCCGCGAGGTCGACGACGACGAAGGAGGCCTTCACCGCCGAGTCCTCACGCCGCTCCGGCGGGTCGGTCACCACGATCTCCGCGGCGTAGGGCTCCATGATCCGCACGACCGCGACCTCGAGGTCGTCGGAGGCGAGCACCACGTAGCCCTCGCTGCGCTCGTCGACCGGCAGGCCGAGCACCGCGGCGTAGAACGCCGCCACCCGCCCGACATCGAGCGCATACACAGCCACCCACGGACGCTGAGCTCCCATGCAGCCAGCCTTCCACGGCACGCGACGGCACAGCGGGTGAACGGCAGACGGGCCTCCAGCCGTCGCCTACCGGTTGCGGTGGTCCAGGGGGGAGTACCGCGGACCCCGCTTGGGGCGGGTGAGGCCGGAGAGCTCGACCAGCCGGGCGACGCGGCCACGGTGGCCCGCCCAGGGCTCGAGGAGCTCGGCCATCCGCTCGTCGGTGCCGTCGGTCTCGCCGGCGAGGGCGAAGCAGACCGTGTGCGCGAGGTGGAAGTCGCCGTAGGAGACGGCATCGGCGTCGCCGAGCGCGCGCGAGGCGACCTCCGCGGCGGTCCAGACGCCGACGCCGGGGAGCGCGCGCAGCCGGGCGTGGGCGTCGGCGAGCGGGAGGTCGGCGCACTGCTGCAGCCGTCCGGCGTACGCCGCCGCCCGCATGACCGTGTCCGCACGGGCGCCCTCGACGCCGGCCCGGTGCCACTCCCACGACGGCACCGCCGCGAGCCCCGCCGCGTCGGGGAAGACGTGCATGCCCTCGGGCGCCGGCCCCGGCGCGGGCTCGCCGTGGCGGCGCAGCAGCCAGCGCCACGACGAGCGCGCCTCCTGGCCGGTGACCCGCTGCTCGAGGATCGCCGCGACGAGCACCTCGAGGACGACGCCGACCGACGGCGTCCGCATGCCTGCGCCGTACTGCGCCCACTGCGACGCGACGAGGGGGTGCAGGGACGGGTCGAACGTCGAGACGTCGTCGTCGGCACCCAGGGTGCGCGGCAGCCGCTCGGTCGCCCAGCCGGCACCGGGGCCCCAGGCCTGCGAGCGCACCTCGCCGTCGTGCACCTCGAGGCGCTGCGTCGCGGGACCGTCGGGGGTGCGCATCGTCCGCCAGACCGCGCGGTCCTCGGTACGCCGGTACGACGGGTCGCCGGCCCCGCGCGCGAGGCCGCCCAGGGTGGCGCCCAGGCTCACCGGCCAGCCGGCCCGCCAGGTGCGCTCGACGACCGGTACCGACGTCACGGGATCAGCGGTCGGACGAGAAGCGCACGGCCGTGTCGCCGAGGGCGACACCCGGCCACACGCGGGCGCCGCGGACGAGCTCGTTGCCGGGACCGATCACCGCACGGTCGCCGACGACGACGCCGTCGAGGAACGCGCCCGAACCGACGATCGCGCCGTAGCCGATGGCGGAGTGCGAGACGTGGGCGCCGGCCGCCACCATCGCGCCGTCGAACAGCGCGGACCCCTCGACGACCGCGCCGGGGCCGACCGTGGCGCCGGCACCGACGAAGGTGCCGCCGCTCAGGACGGCGGAGGACGCCACCTCGGCGCCGGGCATGACCATGACCTCGCCGACCGGTCCGGCGAGCGCCGGGCTCGGTGCCACGCCGGTGACGAGGTCGCGCGACCCCTGCACGAAGTCGAGGGGGCGGCCGAGGTCGAGCCAGTAGCCGTCGTCGACGAAGCCGGTGACGACGGCGCCGGAGGCGAGCAGGCCGGGGAACGTCTCGCGCTCGACCGACACCGGGCGCCCCGCGGGGATCGCGTCGACCAGCGACCGGCGGAACACGTAGCAGCCGGCGTTGATCTGGTCGGTGACGATCTCCTCGGCCGTCTTCGGCTTCTCGAGGAACTGGGTGACGCGGCCGCGCTCGTCGGTGGGCACCAGGCCGTACGCGCGGGGGTCGTCGACCCGCGTGAGGTAGAGCGACACGTCGGCCGCGTCGTCGCGCCACCGCTGCACCTGGCCCGCGATGTCGTGTCCGGAGAGGATGTCGCCGTTGAAGACGAGGACCGGGTCGTCCGGGCCGCTCTGCAGGAACGGTGCGACGTGGCGGATGGCGCCGCCGGTGCCGAGCGGCACGTCCTCGGTCGCGTAGACCAGCTCGACGCCGAACCGCGACCCGTCGCCGAAGTGCTCGAGGAAGACCTCGGGCTTGTACGAGGTCCCGAGCACGACGCGCGTGACGCCGGCCTCGCGGGCGCGCGCGATCTGGTGCTCGGTGCACGGCACGCCGGCCACCGGCAGCATCGGCTTCGGGGTCGTGACGGTGAGCGGGCGAAGGCGAGTGCCCTGCCCCCCGACGAGGAGCACCGCTTCCAGCATGGAAGCAGGGTATAGCGGCACGGCTCCTGCCGGATGCGCGCGACCGCAGGGCGCGATCTAGGGTCCTGGCATGGCTGGTGCTCGGACGATCCCTGCGGCGCTCGACGCCGCGTTGGCCGGCGACGCTGCGCGGCCGCTCCTCACCTGGGTCGGGGCCGACGGCGCGCGCAGCGAGC
>JBGAJT010000314.1:0-3933 GCA_044224785.1 Candidatus Nanopelagicales bacterium
TCCGGGCAACGTCGCGCTGCGCGTCGTCCGCGAGGCGATCGCGGCCGAGCGCGAGCTCGACGACCTCGAGCGGGCGTTCCTCGAGATCGTCGACGGCACCGCCCTCGAGGCGGGGGACTGAGACCGGGCTCGCGTCAGCCGGCGGTGCCGGCGGAGCGGGCCTGCGCCTCGCGCGCGATGTCCGCGGCGGCCTCCGCCAGCTCCGGGTGCTCGCGCGCGAGCTCGTTCATCGCCAGCTCGGGCAGCACGTCCAGCTTGGTCGCGACCGTCTCGGCCAGGCGGGTCATGAGCCGCTGCAGGTCCTCGACGTCCTGGCGCGTCCACTCCGCGAGCATGAGCCGGGTGAAGAACCGCGTCATGTTGGTCGAGTCGGTCACCACCGCGGTGCCGAGCTCGGTGAGCTCCACCGTCGTGCGGCGCCGGTCCACCGGGTCCTGACCGCGGACGACGAGCCCGTCGGACTCCACCTCGCCGAGCAGCCGCGAGACGGTGGAGTGCTCGAGGTCGAGCGCCTGCGCGACGTCCTTGACGCTCACGGTGTCGTGGTCGGCCGACAGCTCGGCCACGGCGTCACAGGCGAAGATCTTGGCGATGTCGAGCTGTCGGCCCAGCGACGGCACCGGCACCAGCCCTGCGGGCGGTCGGATCATCGCCTTGCGCAGCCGGCGGAACGCCTTGTCGAGGGTGTCGACGAGCTGGTCGGGCAGGTGCGTCCCGAGGCCGTCGGAGGAGGGTGCGCCGGTACTGCGTGGCGAACAGGCACGGGGCCGCGAGACCATGGTGCTCACCTCCGGGTGTGTCGGGAATTGCGTGTGCCGGACATATAACTTACCCTCTGGGATGTCTGTGTAGCACACATATCGTGCGGTCGCTCGGCCGCGTTCGGTGCGATGGCACCGGGTTAGGGAGTAATCGACATGGGCGGGCTTTCTCGCTGGGCCGTGCGCAAGCCGTGGTGGGCCATCGGCGCCTTCGTGCTGATGGCGGTCGTCATCGGATTCATGGGCACGGCTCTCAAGGGCACCCTGAACGACTCCTTCCAGCTGCCCGACACGGAGTCCAAGACCGCGACCGACCTGCTGGCCAAGGTCTCGGGCGACGGTGCCAGCGAGGCGACCTCGCTCACCGCCACGATGATCTGGAAGCCCGACTCCGGCTCCGCCGTCGACGCCACCACGGCGAAGACCATCCAGCCCGAGCTCGAGAAGATCGCCGCGCTCGACGGCGTCGCGTGCGTGACGAACCCGTTCGCCACGGCCGCCGGCCTCGAGGCGCAGAAGGCCGGACAGGCGGCGGCCGCGGCGGCCGCCAAGGCCAAGGCCGCTGGTGCTGCCGCGCAGGCCGCCGCCGCCCAGGGCGGTGCCGCCGCGCAGGCTGCGCAGCAGGCCGCCGCGCAGGCCGCGTCCGAAGCGCAGGCCGCCGGTCAGGCCGCCCAGGACGCTGCGGCGAAGGCCAAGGCCGCGGGTCCCGCCGGCTACGGCGACGGCTGCCCGAAGGCGCAGACGGCGCCCGACCTGAGCAAGGTCCCGGCCGCCGAGCTGCCGGCGTACCTCAAGGCCATCGAGGCCGCCACCAAGGCGACGTCGCCGATCTCGGCCGACGGCACGGTGGCCTACTCGACCATCACGTTCGACAGCAAGGACGGCGACGTCCCCGTCGAGACCGCGAAGACGATCATCTCCAACGTCAAGGACCTCAACGCGGCCGACAACGGCCTGCAGGTCGGCGCCAACGGCCAGGTGCTCGCGTTCGCGGGCCAGGAGCCGCCGTCGAGCGAGTCGATCGGTATCGCGATCGCCCTCGTCATCCTGCTGCTGGCGTTCGGCTCGATGATCGCCGCCGGTCTCCCGCTCCTCACCGCCGGTGTCGGTGTGTCGCTGGGCGGTCTGCTGCTGCTCTACGTCGCTCGCTTCTACGACGTCGCCACCTTCGCCCCGACGCTCGCGTCGATGATCGGTCTCGGCGTCGGCATCGACTACTCGCTGTTCGTCATCAACCGCTACCGCCAGGCGATCCACGCGGGCCACGAGCCGAAGAAGGCGGCCCTCGAGGCGGTCAACACCTCCGGCCGCGCCGTCGTGTTCGCGGCGAGCACCGTGATCATCGCGCTGCTCGGTCTCTGGATCATGCGGATCAGCTTCTTCAACGGACTGTCGCTGGCCGCGGCGGGCACGGTCCTGCTGGTCATGCTCTCGGCCGTGTGGCTGCTGCCCGCGCTGCTGTCGATCCTCGGTGAGCGTGCGGTCACGCCGGTCTCGGGTCTGCTGCACCACGCGCTGGCGCGGGGCGGCTGGCGTCGGGTCGTGGCCGTGGTCGTGCTGGCCCTCATCTGGCTGTGGGCGATCGGCGTCTCGGCCTCGGTGATCGCGGGGTCGGGCACGGGCACGATCGCGAAGATCGCGGTGCCGGTGCTGGCGCTCGCTGCGGCAGCGATGGCCACGTTCGGCTACCGCTTCACCCGGCACGCGCGCCACGACGGCGAGCCCTGGCACGCCGAGGGCGGCAACTGGGCCAAGTACGCGCGCTTCCTGCAGAAGAAGCCCGTCATCCCGGCGCTGCTCTCCCTCGCCGCGGTGCTGATCCTCGCCGTCCCCGCGCTCTCGCTGCGTCTGGGCTTCCCCGACGACTCGGGCACCGCGCCCGGCTCGCCGTCGCGCATCGCCTACGACCTCACCACCGAGGGCTTCGGGGCCGGCGCGAACGGACCGTTCTTCGTGGCCGTCCAGCTGCCCAAGGCCGGCGACGTCGCGGGCCTCGGCGCGCTGGTGAAGGGTCTGGAGGGCACCGACGGCGTCGCGTCGGTCTTCCCGAGCAGCGACATGCTCCCGTTGGTCGCCGGTCAGCTCGGCGACCAGACCGTCACGGTCGTCAAGGTCGTGCCGGAGACCGGACCGCAGGACGAGGCCACCGACACCCTGCTCGATACGCTGCGCAACGACACCATCCCGCAGGTGAAGGACGCGACAGGGGTCGAGGGCTACGTCGGCGGGACCACGGCCATCACGGCGGACTTCAGCTCGGTGATGGCCAAGGCGCTGCCGCTGTTCCTCAGCGTCGTCGTCGGTCTCGGGTTCCTCATGCTCCTGATCCTGTTCCGGGCGCCGGTCGTCTCGCTGACCGCTGTCGTCACCTCGCTGCTGTCGTTCGTCGCGTCCCTGGGCATCACCGTCGCGGTGTTCCAATGGGGCTGGCTCAACGACATCCTCGGCGTCACCGGGACGGGGCCGATCTTCCCGTTCCTGCCGGTCATGGTGTTCGCGATCCTGTTCGGCCTGTCGATGGACTACCAGGTGTTCCTGGTCAGCCGCATGCAGGAGGAGCACGCCCGCGGCACCGACAACCTCGCGGCCGTGCGTCGTGGGCTGGGCGGCTCCGGCCGTGTCGTCCTCATGGCGGCGCTGATCATGGCGAGCGTGTTCGCGGCGTTCATCCCGACGCCCAACAACACGATCAAGCTGTTCGGTGTCTCGCTCGCCTCGGCGGTGCTCATCGACGCCTTCCTCATCCGCCTGGTGTTCGTGCCGTCGTTCATGTCGATCCTCGGCAAGGTCAACTGGTGGCTGCCGAGGGGGCTGAACAAGGTGCTCCCGCACTTCGAGGTCGAGGGCGGCGCCGACGAGCTCGTCGACGTCGACGACGAGGACCCGCAGCCGGAGCCGGAGCCGGTCGGCGCCGTCTGACGCCGCACCGCAGCACGACGAGACCCCGCGACCGCCTCGGTCGCGGGGTCTCGTGCGTGTCAGGGCTCCTGGACCGCGTCCGGCGACGGGTCGACCGGCTCGGCGTCGGGAGCGGGGGAGTCGTCGGGGTGGCGGAGGAACGCGACCGCGGCGCCGGCGAGACGCCCGAGGCCTACGGGCAGCGCCTGGTCGCCGAGCTTGCGGCCGAGATCGAGCGGCTCGGGCCGCGCAACGTGATCGCCTTCGTCGCCGA
>JBGAJT010000315.1:0-3893 GCA_044224785.1 Candidatus Nanopelagicales bacterium
GCCGCGACGACGACGTCGTGGTCCTCGATGCGCTCCGTCGGCTCGACGACGCGCCCACCCGGGCCGCCGTCACCGCGGAGCGCGCCCTCCTCGCAGAGCTCGAGGCCGGTTGCTCGGCGCCCGTGGGCGCCTATGCCACCGTCTCCGGGTCCGGCGAGGAGCTGCTCGTGCACCTGACCGGGATCGTCGTCAGCCTCGACGGCGCGACCCAGGTGCGGAACTCCGTCACCGGCACCGCCGGCGACGCGGAGGCCGTCGGGCGATCCCTCGCCCGCGACCTCCTCGCCGCCGGAGCACCGGGCCTTCGTCCCGTAGGGGGAAGCGCATCATGAGCGCCGTCACCACCCGTTCCCGCAAGAAGCCGGTCGGCAACGTCGCGTTCGTCGCGGTCGGCCCCGGCGCGCACGACCTGCTGACGCTGCGCGCCGCGTCGCTGCTGCGCGAGGCCGACGTCGTCGTCGCCGACATCGACGCCGTCGAGCTCGCCCGCGCGTTCGCGTCGGCGGAGGCGGAGATCGTGCCCGCGCTCGACGACGACGGCCTGCCGCTGTCGCACGCCGCGCGCGCCAAGCTCGTGGGCGACGCCGCGAAGGCCGGCCAGTCCGTCGTGCGCCTGCTCTCCGGCGACCCGCTGCTCGACGGCGCGCTGCAGACCGAGGCCGCGGCGCTGGCCAAGAGCAAGCTCGCGTTCGAGGTCGCCCCCGGCGTCTCCACGCTCACCGGCATCCCGGCGTACGCCGGTATCCCGCTGCTCGGCGGCAAGGCGCGCGAGGTCCGGGTCCTCGACGCCGACGACCCCGGCGTCGACTGGGCGGCGCACGCCGACCCGCGCCTGACGCTGGTCGTCGTCAACGGCGCCGACCGCGTCGTCGAGATCGCGCGCGCCCTCGTCGACGCGGGCCGCGCAGGCGGCACCGCGATCGCCATCACGCGCGGTGGCACCACCGTCGAGCAGCGAACGCTGACCACGACGCTCTCCGACGTCGCGGCCGCGGTGAAGGCGGCCAAGCAGGCCGGCCCCGGCGTCGTCGTCATCGGTGAGACCGTCGGCCAGCGCGACCGGCTCTCGTGGTTCGAGTCCAAGCCGCTCTTCGGCTGGCGCGTCCTGGTGCCGCGCACCAAGGAGCAGGCCGGTGCGCTCTCCGAGCAGCTGACCCGCTTCGGCGCGGTGGGCGTCGAGGTGCCGACCATCTCGGTCGAGCCGCCGCGCACGCCGCAGCAGATGGAGCGCGCGATCACCGGCCTGGTGTCGGGGCGCTTCCAGTGGGTGGCGTTCACGAGCGTCAACGCGGTGAAGGCCGTGCGCGAGAAGTTCGAGGAGTACGGCCTCGACGCCCGTGCGTTCGCCGGCCTCAAGGTCGCGGCCGTGGGCGAGCAGACCGCCGCGGCGCTCACCGCGTTCGGCGTCCGCCCCGACCTCGTGCCGAGCGGCGAGCAGAGCAGCGCCGGGCTGCTCGAGGACTTCCCCGAGTTCGACCCGGTCTTCGACCCGATCAACCGCGTCTTCCTGCCGCGCGCCGACATCGCGACCGACACCCTCGTGGCCGGCCTCGTCGAGCTCGGCTGGGAGGTCGAGGACGTCACGGCGTACCGCACCGTCCGCGCCGCCCCGCCGGCCGCGGAGACGCGCGAGGCGATCAAGACCGGTGGCTTCGATGCGGTGCTCTTCACGTCGTCGAGCACCGTGCGCAACCTGGTCGGCATCGCGGGCAAGCCGCACGCGTCCACCGTGATCGCCTGCATCGGCCCGGCTACGGCGAAGACCGCCGAGGAGCACGGCCTGCGCGTCGACGTCCTCGCGGAGTCGCCGTCGGTCGCCGCGCTCACCGACGCCCTCGCGGCGCACGGCGACTCGCTGCGCCTCGCCGCGCTCGAGGCCGGCGAGTCCGTGTGGCGCCCGAGCAAGCGGCGCGGCGCCGCCCGGCGCAAGGCGACCTGAGATGCCGTTCCCGGTCGAGCGTCCCCGTCGTCTCCGGCGCACGCCGGCGATGCGGCGGCTGGTGGCCGAGACCCGGCTGCACCCGGCCGGCCTCGTGCTGCCGCTGTTCGTCCGCGAAGGGCTCGACGAGCCGGCGCCGATCGCATCGCTCCCGGGCGTCGTGCAGCACTCGCGGGCCTCGCTGCGCGCGGCGGCGCGTGAGGCCGTGGAGCTCGGGCTCGGCGGCGTCATGCTGTTCGGCGTCCCGACCACGCGCGACGCGCGCGGCACCGGCGCCAGCGATGCCGACGGCATCCTCAACGTCGGCATCGCCGACCTGCGCGACGAGGTCGGCGACGACCTCGTGGTCATGGCCGACCTCTGCCTCGACGAGTTCACGGACCACGGCCACTGCGGCGTGCTCGGCTCCGACGGCTCCGTCGACAACGACGCGACCCTCGTGCGCTACGCCGAGATGGCGATGGCCCTCGCCGACGCCGGCGCCCACGTGGTCGGCACGAGCGGGATGATGGATGGCCAGGTCGGCGTCGTGCGCTCTGCTCTCGACGAGCAGGGCGCCACCGACGTCTCGGTCCTCGCCTACGCCGCGAAGTACGCGTCTGCGGCGTACGGCCCGTTCCGCGAGGCCGTCGACTCGCAGCTGCAGGGCGACCGCCGCACCTACCAGCAGGACCCGGCCAACCGCCGTGAGTCGCTGCGCGAGGTGCGCCTCGACGTCGAGGAGGGCGCCGACCTCGTCATGGTCAAGCCCGCCGGCGGCTACCTCGACGTCCTGCGGGAGGTCGCGGACATCGTCGACGTCCCGGTGGCGGCGTACCAGGTGTCGGGCGAGTACTCCATGGTCGAGGCCGCCGCCGCGAACGGCTGGATCGACCGCGACCGCATGGTGGTCGAGTCCGTGACGTCGATCCACCGCGCGGGCGCCGACATCGTGCTCACCTACTGGGCGGTCGAGCTCGGCCGCTGGATCTCGGAAGGACGCGCGTGACGCCGTACGACGACGCAGCCCCTACCTCGCAGGCCCTCTTCGCCCGCGGCCGTGCCGTGACGCCCGGCGGCGTCAACTCGCCGGTGCGCGCCTTCCGCGCGGTGGGCGGCACCCCGCGCTTCATGGCGTCGGGCACCGGCCCGTGGATCACGGACGTCGATGGCCGTCGCTACCTCGACCTGGTCTGCTCCTGGGGTCCGATGGTCCTGGGCCACGCGCACCCCGACGTCGTGGAGGCCGTGCGCTCCAAGGCGTCGCAGGGCTTCTCGTTCGGCACCCCGGGCGACGGCGAGGTGCTGCTGGCCGAGGAGATCGTGTCGCGCGTCCCCGCGGTCGACCAGGTGCGCCTGGTCAGCAGCGGCACCGAGGCGACGATGTCCGCGATCCGCCTCGCGCGCGGCTTCACCGGCCGCAGCAAGGTCGTGAAGTTCGCCGGCTGCTACCACGGTCACGTCGACTCGCTGCTGGCCGCGGCGGGCTCCGGCATCGCGACGTTCGCGCTCCCCGACACCCCCGGCGTCACGGGTGCGCAGGCGCACGACACGATCGTGCTGCCCTACAACGACGTGGCCGCGGTCGAGGCCGCCTTCGCCGAGCACGGCGACGACATCGCCGTCGTGATCACCGAGGCGGCCGCAGCGAACATGGGCGTGGTCGCCCCGCGCGACGGCTTCAACGGCGAGCTCGCGCGCATCGCGCAGGCGCACGGCGCGCTGCTCGTGATCGACGAGGTCATGACCGGCTTCCGTGTCGCGCGCGGCGGCTGGCTCGAGCTCGAGGCGCGAGAGGGGTCGACCTTCACGCCCGACCTCGTCACCTTCGGCAAGGTCATGGGCGGCGGTCTCCCGGCTGCCGCGTTCGGCGGTCGCGCCGACGTGATGGCGCACCTCGCGCCCGCCGGCCCGGTCTACCAGGCGGGCACGCTGGCCGGTAACCCGATCGCCGCGGCGTGCGGTCTCGCGACCC
>JBGAJT010000316.1:0-3883 GCA_044224785.1 Candidatus Nanopelagicales bacterium
GAGGCAGCGGTAGACCGTGCTCAGGCCGACGGCATCGCCGCGGCGCGCCAGCTCGGCGTGGATCTGCTGCGCGCTGCGGAAGCTGTCGAGGTCGTCGAGGACCGCGAGCACCGCGGTGCGCTGACGGGTGGTCCGGCGCGGTGCTGCCGCGCTCACGTGCTGGCTCATGCGTGCTCTCCCGCCAGAGCGCGGGTGGTGCTGGCCGACCGCGCGTGCCGATGGCGGAGCGGGACGGCGATGGCCGCGCAGACCGCGAACAGCCCGAGCGCCAGGAAGACGATGGAAGGGCCGGGCGGGACGTCGAGCTCGAACGACACCACGAGCCCGAGCAGCGCCGCCAGCTCACCCACGACGACTCCGACGACCGCGGTCGTCCGGAACGCGCGTGTGAGCTGCTGGGCCGCGGCGATGGGCACGATCATGATCGCGCTGACCAGCAGCAGTCCGACCGTGCGCATGCCGATGACGACGGTGAGGGCCGCCATCACGGTGAGCAGCATGCTCATGGCGACGGTGCGCACGCCCTGGGTGCGGGCGACGTCGGGGTCGAGCGCCATGACGAACAGCTCGCGGCCGAACACCACCATGATCGCCAGGACCAGCAGCGACACGCCGACGAGCCACCCGATGTCGGACGTCGCCACCGTCGACAACGACCCGAAGAGGTACTGGTTGAGCGCGGTCGACGAGCGGCCACCGGCGAGCGAGGTGAAGAACACTCCGCCGGCGATGCCGCCATAGAAGATGAGCGCGAGGGCGAGGTCTCCGGCGGTGCGCGATCGCGACCGGATCAGCTCGATGACGACGGCGCCCACCGCAGCGGCTACGAGCGCCGTCGGAACCGGCGCGGTGCCGACGAAGAAGGCAAGGCCGACGCCGGCGAGCGCGACGTGGCCCATGCCGTCGCCGAGGAGCGCGAGGCGCCGCTGGACGAGGAACACGCCGATGAGCGGTGCGACCAGACCGATGAGCGCTGCCGCGATGAACGCGCGCTGCATGAAGTCGTAGGCGAACATCGCTCAGCCCTCCAACAACGACGGTCCAGGCTCGGCCGGACCGAGCTCGTCGTCATGGTGCCAGGCGTGGTGGTGGGCCAGGTCCTCGCGACGCGGCGGGCCGTCGTGCTGCACCGACCCGTGGTCCGCCCGACCGAGGACGATCGCGCGGGTCGCGAGGTCGGCCAACGGTCCCATCTCGTGCGTGACGAGCACGACCGTCCGGTGCTGCTCGCGGACCACCGCCAGCGTCTCGGCGAGGCGACGCTGGCTCTCGGCGTCGATGCCAGCCGTGGGCTCGTCGAGGACGAGCGTGTCGGCGCCCGTCGCGAGAGCGCGCGCGATGAGCACCCGTCGTTGCTGGCCGCCGGACAGCGTGTCGATGCGGTCGTCGGAGCGGTCGGACAGCCCGACCGTGGCAAGAGCATCCTGGGTGGCGGCCGCGTCGCCGCGACCGAAGACCCGCCAGCGGGTCCGCGGACCCCAGCGGGCCGACTCGACGACCTCGCGCACGGACATGGGGACCGCGCCGGTGGCGAGCAGGCGCTGCGGCACATAGCCGATGCGATCCCAGTCGGAGTAGTCGGCGACGGGTACGCCGTGGACCTTGACCTGCCCGTGCGACAGGGGGAGCAGCCCCAGAAGGGCGCGCATGAGAGTGGTCTTGCCTGCGCCGTTGCCGCCGAGGACGACGACGAACTCGCCGGGCTCGATGCGCAGGGAGACCTCGTCGACGACGCACTCGCCGTCGAAGGTCACGCACGCGCGCGTCACCTCGAAGGCGGGCGGCGCGCTGGAGATGCTCACGTGCAGGCCTGGCCCTTCTCGACGGTCTCGAGATTCTTGCGCATCACGGTCAGGTAGTCGTCGGTCGAGCCCTTGGCCAGGCCCTCGAGGGGGTCGAGCATCGCGGTCGTCGCACCGGTCTCCGACGCGACGGTCTGGGCCACCTTCGGGTCGACCAGCGACTCGTAGTAGATCGTGCTGACGCCGTTGGCCCGTACGAAGTCGGCCACCTCGGCGATCTTCGCCGGGCTGGGCTCGGCGTCGGGCGACAGGCCTGAGATACCGCGTTGGATGAAGCCGTAGCGCTTGGCGAGGTAGCCGAACGCCTCGTGCGAGACGACGAGGTCGCGGTTCGCGCAGGTGGTCGTCCCTGCCTTCCACGCCGTGTCGAGCTCGGTGAGCGCCGCGTCGAGCTCGGACGCGTTCTTCCGATACGTGTCTGCGCCGGCGGGATCGATCTCGGCCAGCTTCTTCTCGACCGCGTCGACGATGTGCTGGAGGTTGGCGGGGTCGAGCCATACGTGCGGGTCGGAGGTCGGCGCTGTCGCGCCATCCGCCTGGGCCTCGTCCACCTGCGACGCCGTGGCGGCAAGCCGGTCGATGCCCGCGCCCGCGTCGAGCGCGTCGCCCGACTCCTGCGCGACGGCGTCGTCGACGGCCGGCTGGAATCCGGCGAGGTACACCACGAGCGACGCGTCGGACACGGCAGCCACCTGCTGCGGGGAGAGCTCGAGGTCGTGCGGCTCGACGCCGGGTGCGGTGAGGGACGTGACCGACACCCGGTCGCCTCCCACCCGCTCGACCACGAACTGCAGCGGGTAGAACGCCGTCACGACCGGCAGCGGTCCGGTCGACCCGCCGCCCGGGGCTGAGCCCGTGCCTGTGCCCGAGGAGCACCCGGTGAGGGCCAGCGCCCCGACGACGACGGCGACGGCGGCGAACGAGCGGCGTGAGCGGGTCATGGGACCCAGTCTCCGCTAAATGAGAATGATTGTCAATCGCAACAAGGTTCTAGAAGACCCCGGCGAGGCGGGCGCCGGCCGCGGCGAACAGGGCGAGGGTGACCCCGACGCGCAGGATCTTGCCGAGGGTCGACGTGCGCGGCCAGGACAGCGCCGCGAGCCAGCCGAGGAAGAGCGCCGGCACCAGCAGGAGGAGACCGGCCCACGTCGAGGAGAGTGCGAGGCCGAGGACGAGGAACAGGGCGAGCAGGCCCGGGACCAGCCAGGCCGGCTGGCGGGAGAGGATCACGAGGGGGACGCCGCTCCAGCTCTCGAGCCAGCCGCGGAAGCCGGTCGAGGTCACGGGCGGGGCCGAGGCGGCCGCGGGGTTGTGGTGCGGTGCCCGGGCCGGCCGCCGCTGCGGGCGGCGCGCCGGGTGGCGCTTGCTCTGGGGCACGACGATCTCCTCGCGGGGGCGCAGCCGGACCGGGGACGACTCGGCGCTCGGGTCCCATCGTCGCACCTGCTGGGCCGCCCCTACGGTGGGGGAGTGCTCGTCGTCACCCGCCACCGCCTGCCTCTGCCGGGCTACGCCGACGTCCCGGCCGCGCTCGACGCCGCACGCGACGTCCTCGCCGTCCTCGCCGAGCAGCCTGGCTACCTGCGCGGCTGGCTGGCCCGCGCCGTCGACGACCCCGACCTGCTCGTCCTCGCGCAGGAGTGGGCCGACGTCGGCTCCTACCGCCGCGCGCTGTCGGCGTACGAGGTGAAGCTGCGCTGGCCGTTCCTGCTCACCGCGGTCGACGAGGCGACGGCGTTCGAGGTGCTGGTCTCGCGGACGCCGGACTCCGTCGTCGAGCAGTCGTCGGCCCTCGGCGAGGACGCGGCGACGGTCGGGCTCGGCCACGCGGCCGCTCCGCACGTGTCGCGCGGCGACTTCGGCCTCGGGGACGGGTCATGAGGTTCGCCGACCTGGCCGACGGCGGCCGCCGCCTCGCGCTGCTGCTCACCCCGGACGTCGTCGGCGACGCGCTCGTCGTCTGCATCGGCGAGGGCGGGCAGGTCACGGGCCGGGCGGTGGCCTCCTCCCTCGGCATCGACGTGGTCCCGGTCGCGACGACGCGCACCGACGACGGCGTGCTGGTCGACCTGTCGTCCGTC
>JBGAJT010000317.1:0-3873 GCA_044224785.1 Candidatus Nanopelagicales bacterium
CTCGGACCGACGCTCGCGTTCGGCCGCCGCCTGGCGGAGCGGCCCACAGGCCCCGAGGTCTGGATCCGCTTCGTCCTGGTCCCGGCGTGAGCCGCTCCCGCCGCCTCGCCGCCGCGGCCGCGCTGGCGGGCCTCGCCGCGCTCGCGCTGCCCGCGGGCGCCGCGACCGCACCGCCCACCCCGACACCGACGGCACCCGGCCCGCGCACGATGTCGAGCGCGCCCACCTCGGCGCTGCTTCCGGGCACGTCGTGCCGCGCGTTCCCCGCCGACAACGTGTGGCACGCCGACGTCTCCCGGCTGCCCGTGAACGCGCGCTCCGCGCAGTGGATCTCCCACATGTCGCCGAGCCGCACCCTGCACCCCGACTTCGGCCCGTCGTTCGGTGCGCAGCCGCTCCCCTACGGCATCCCCATCACCGTCGTGCGCGGCGCGACCCGCGTGGCCGTGAGCTTCGGCTATCCCGCCGAGAGCGACCGGGTGCGCTACCCGCTGTCGACGTCGACGCTGCTCGAGGGCGGCATGAAGGCGACGTCGTCGACCGGCGGCGACCGGCACGCGATCGTCGTCGACGCGAGCACGTGCCAGCTGTTCGAGACCTGGGACACCCACCTGTACAAGTCCGGCTGGTACGCCGGCTCCGGCTCGGTCTGGTCGCTCACCAGCAACGCACTGCGACCGGCGGGCTGGACCTCGGCCGACGCCGCAGGCCTGCCGATCCTGCCGGGCCTGCTGCGCTACGACGAGGTCGTGGCCGGCCACGTGGACCACGCCATCCGGTTCACGACGAACGTCACCGACCGCACCTACGTGTGGCCGGCGCGCCACCAGGCCGGGTCGGTGAGCGACCACTCGTACCCGCCCATGGGCGCGCGCTTCCGGCTCAAGGCGTCGTACGACATCTCGCGCTACCCCGCGTCGGCGCAGGTGGTGCTCCGCGCCATGAAGACCTACGGCCTCGTCCTCGCCGACAACGGCAGCCCGTGGTTCTTCCAGGGCACCGCCGACACCCGCTGGACCGGGGCGTTCATCGACTCGCTGCGCTCGATCCCGGCATCGGCGTTCGAGGCTGTCGACTCCTCGTCGCTGGTCGTGTCCTCGTCGTCGGGCGCGGCCCGCCGCAACTGACCCCACCCCCTGACCCGGATGTTGCTCGAGTTGTTCCGGTGCCAGAGCCCGGAACACCTCGACGACTCGAGCAACACGCGCTGGTGCATGCGACGAGGCCCCCGACCGTCACGGTCGGGGGCCTCGTGCGCCCTGACGGCTAGTTCGCCGCGGCGGCCACGGCGTCGAGGAACGCCTGGCCCGACGGCGACCCGAGCCCGGTCACGTCGTCGTAGCCGGCAGCCGTGTGGATGGTGAGACCGGCGTCGTAGTTGAGCGCGCGGTAGGTGTAGCGGATCCCGCCGGAGGCGTTCTCGCCGTTGACGAAGTCCGAGCGCAGCGCCGCCATGGCCGAGGCCGGGGGCACGACGTCCCTCACGCCGGTCTTCAGCGAGTACAGCAGCGGGTTCGCGAAGCCGAGGACCTTGCCGGCCTTCTGCTGCGCGAGCGCCATGACGCCGGCGAACAGCGGCGACGACAGCGAGGTGCCGCCGATGCGGTACTCGTCGTAGCGGACGCCGTCGGAGAACGTCTGGGTCTGGCCGACGAGGAAGCCGGTGGTCGGGTCGCCCAGCATCGCGATGTCCGGGACGGCGCGCGACGGACGCGAGCGCATGCCCTTCGCCGTCGCGATCGACGCCGGGACCACGCCCGCCTGGTACGCCGGCTGCGCGAACAGGCGGCTGGTGCCGCCGCCCGAGCCGTAGAGCCACGACGTGTCGCCGACCTTCCACGGCGAGGTCGCCGGGTCGACCGAGGCGCGGCCGGTGGTCCAGCCGGTCTCGAACAGGTACTGGCCCGAGGATCCGACGCCGAGGCTCGTGCCGCCGACGGCGGTGACGAGCGGGCTGCTCGCCGGCCAGCCGGGGGTCGCGGTCGCGAGGTCGCCGGTGCCGCCGTTGTTGTCGGAGTCGTCACCGCTGGAGAAGTAGATGCCGATGCCCTCGGCGACGCCCTGGATCATCGTGTCGAGCTGCGGCTTGATGTAGCCGGTGGGCAGCCCCTCGGTCGAGAAGCCGTACGAGTTCGTCACGATGTCGGCGAGGCGCTTGTCGACGACGTGGTTGAGCGCGGCGTCGAGGTCGCGGCCGTTGTTGGGCGAGCCGACGTACACGATCTTGGCGCCCGGCGCGGTGCTGTGCACCGCCTCGATGTCGAGGGTCTCCTCGCCGTACCAGCCCGAGGGCTCCCAGCGCTTGCTGTCCTTCTTGTTGTAGATGCCCGGCGGGACGACCTGCGCGAACTGGCCGGCCTTGAAGGTCGGGAGGCCGTGGCGCGCGGAGTAGGTGTTCACGTCGGTCACGATCGTCGGCGACGCGAACGCGTCGATCACCGCGACGGTGACGCCGCTGCCGTCGTTGCCGGACGCGATGGCGTCCTTGATGCCGTACGCCGACTGGATCTGCGACGGCGTGTAGCCGCACGGCGAGAACGGCACGGTGCCCTTGGTCGTCGCCTGGGACTGCTCGCCCCAGTAGGCCGAGCACGGCGTGGCGTTGCGGAAGCCGGCCGACGGCGGCGCGTCGGACACGATCCGGTTCACGCGGATCAGGTCGGCGCTGTCGTCGAGCCCGACGACCGCCTGCACCTTCGCGGCGAGGTCGGTCGGCAGCGTGAGCGCCGACATCGGCGAGCGCAGCAGCTGACCCTGGTAGGAGTACACGCCGAACGCGACGCCGAACGCCGTCGACGCCTGGGCGATGGTGCCCTCGGCCGCGACGTAGTGGTTGTTGGTCGGGGTGTAGTCGACGGTGAAGCCCTGGCCCTTCAGCCACGACTGGACCGCGCCGACGTCGGCCTGCGTGGGCGCGTACGCCTGGCGGAACTGCGCCGGGGTGAGGTACTTGCCGTAGCTGGCGCTGCCGGGCGTCGAGACCGCGAGCGCCTGCTTCATCGCGGCGTCGCCACCCCGCCACGGCAGGTAGACCCGGAAGCCGACGTGGTCGTCGGCCGCGGCCGCCGTCTTGAAGGCGGTCGACTTCGCCCACGACGGCACGCTGCCGGTGAGCGCCGCACGCGTCGAGGCGGCCCCGGCGGGCGCTCCCGTCGCGAGGGCGAGGCCGGCGGTCAGCGCGAGCGCTGCACCTCCGGCCACGAGCTTGGTGGTGCTGCGCACAGGGACCCTCCTGGGGTGGTGGCGAGCTGGGACGCCGGCTGTCCTGCGTCCGAGACCCTCGGTCGACCCAGGAACGGCGTGGCGCCGTAGCGCGTTACGCCGCACCCGCCGATCGCTCACCGACGGGTCCGGTGCGCGCGCTCCCCACGTCTGCGACCAGGCAGGAGGACTCGACGTGACCGCGCCAGCACGCACCGTCGTCGGCCGTCCCCGTGCCGCCGTACGCCGTCGGACGGGCCCTAGCCGTGCGTGTGCAGGCGGCGCGCGGCCTCGGCGATCGAGCCGGTGAGCGACGGGTAGACGGTGAACGCCGTCGCGACGTCGTCGACCGTGAGCCGGTGCTCGACCGCGATCGTGATCGGGAAGATCAGCTCGCTCGCGCGCGGCGCGACGACCACGCCGCCCACGACGATGCCGGTGCCGGGCCGGGAGAACAGCTTCACGAAGCCGTCGTGCAGGCCTTGCATCTTGGCGCGCGCGTTGGTGGCGAGCGGGAGCTTCACGGACTCGACGTCCTGCGCGCCCGCGTCGACCTGCGCCTGCGTGACGCCGACGGTCGCGATCTCGGGGTCGGTGAAGACGTTGCTCGACACGGTGCCGAGGTCGAGGGGGCTCACGGCGTCGCCGAGCGAGTGCCACATTGCGATCCGG
>JBGAJT010000318.1:0-3862 GCA_044224785.1 Candidatus Nanopelagicales bacterium
GTGTCTCATTGTGTCACAAGTGAGGCCGCGAAAGACGTTGGGAGACAGGCGTTTCCGCTGGCCAGAGGATAGCAGTTGGACTCGTTCGAACCCAGTAACGCCCACCAGCGCAGGACGGCCCCCGGATCCCGGGGGCCGTCCTTCTCGTCTCGGGGGCGGGGACCGGGCCTACAGTCGCGCTGTGCCGACCCCTCGCGTGCCCGTCCCTGCCGACCACGCCTCCCTGCTGGCGGTGGCCGCGGCGTGCGAGCAGACCGGGATCCAGTCGGTCACCGACGACGCCTACCGCGCCCACATCGCCAGCACCGGGCGGCTGCTCGTGTCCGGCGAGGTAGGGGCGGTGCAGGGATACGGCGGCCTCGTGGAACGCGGCGGGGCGGCGTACCTGACCGACCTGTTCGTGCACCCGGGGGCACGTGCCGCCGGTCACGGCCGCGCCCTGCTCGCCGAGCTCTGGGGCGATCGCCGCGAGCGGATGACGTCGTCGTCGGAGGACCCGCGGGCGCTGTCGGGCTACGCCCGCTACGGCGCCCGGCCGCGCTGGCCGCTGCTCTACCTGCGGCTCCCAGGCGCGGCCGCCGACCACGGCAAGATGGCCCAGGATCCGACGTACGCCGTGGAGCGCACGTTCGAGTCCGGCGACGCCGGCTGGCTGCCCGACCAGCCGGGCCTGCGCACGCTGATCGTCCGCGGCGACGCGGGCGGGGAGGCGACCGGC
Organism: Candidatus Nanopelagicales bacterium; assembly: GCA_044224785.1. Lineage (GTDB taxonomy): Bacteria > Actinomycetota > Actinomycetes > S36-B12 > CAIYMF01 > Longivirga. The sequence goes on from JBGAJT010000318.1 coordinate 719, forward strand.
GTCGTGGTGGTCCAGCCCTACGGGCTCCGCCTGCTGCGGGCGCACTGCGACGACCCCTCGGGACTGCTGCTGCTCGCCGAGGAGCTGGCCCGTCGCGTCGGACCGGAGGGCGGGGTGGGGCTGGTCGTCCCGGGACCGCACGCGGCGCTGCCTGCGCTGCTCGAGCGCGGCGCCCGGATCCGCGACCTCGACCTGTGGTGCGCCACGGACGGAGCAACGGACGTCGTGGATCCCGTGCGGGACGTGCCGTCGCCCTCGCTGGCCTGACGCCGGGGCCGGGTCCGCGAGGTAGCGTCGCGGCCGGGAGGTACCGCCATGACCGTGCTCCGTCGCGCCCTCGTCCCGGCCCTGGCCGCCACCGCGGCCGCCGTCTCGCTCGTCGCGCTCGGCGAACCGGTGGGCGCCGCCCCGGCGCCGTTCGCGGCGCGGGCTGCTGCGGTCCCAGCGGCACTGCCCGCGACCGGGCTGCCGTCGGCGGTCGCCGGCCGCGCCGTCGTGGCGCCCGCGGCGCTCACGCCGATCCTCAACATCCGGCTGACGACGCACCTGGTCACGTCCGGCCTCGTGGCGCCGGTGCTCGTCACGTCGGCGAAGGACGGCTCGTCGCGGCTGTTCGTCGTCGAGCAGGCCGGGCGCATTCGCACGGTCGAGAACGGCGTCATCACCGGCACGTTCCTCGACATCCGCGGGCTGGTGCGCAGCGGCAACGAGCAGGGGATGCTCGGACTCGCGTTCGACCCGCAGTTCGTGACGACGCCGCGCTTCTGGGTCACCTACACCCGCGCCGACGGCGCGCTGGTCCTCGCGCGCTACACCGCGCCCTCGGCTGCGTCCCCGACCGCGAACCCGACCGGCGCCGTGGTCCTCGTCGTCCCGCACCCGACGTTCGCCAACCACAACGGCGGCTACATCGGGTTCGGCAAGGACAGCTACCTCTACCTCGGCACCGGTGACGGCGGCAGCGGCGGCGACCCGCGCAACAACGCACAGAACCTGCGCTCGCTGCTCGGGAAGATGCTGCGGATCGACGTGCGCTGCGCCGGCCACGCCTACTGCGTCCCGCCCACGAACCCGTTCGTGCGCTCGACCCGCGCGCGCCACGAGATCTGGATGTACGGCTTCCGCAACCCGTGGCGCTGGTCGTTCGACACCAACGGCGCGCAGTGGATCGGCGACGTCGGGCAGAGCCGGTACGAGGAGGTCGACGTCACGGTCCCGAGCTCGGCCGCCGGCCGCAACCTCGGGTGGTCCTGCCGCGAGGGGTTCGCGGTCTACCGGGCCGCCCGCTGCAGCACCCGCGTCTCCTACACGCCGCCCGTCCTCGTGCTCTGCCACGCCGACGCCGTGGCGGGCTGCCGAGCGAGCAAGTCGGCGGAGGCGCTCATCGGCGGGTTCGTCTACCGCGGTGCGGCGTACCCGGGGCTGCGGGGCACCTACATCATGGGCGACTTCATCACCGGACGGATCTGGCCGTTCAAGAACAAGATCCACGGGTCGCCGACGATCCTGCGGCAGGTGTCCGGGTTCGGGATCGACGACGCCCACGAGCTCTACGCCGTGACCCTGAGCGGCGCCCTGGTGCGCATCGGGTACCGCGTGGTCTAGGCCCCCGCGTTTCCCGGCGGCGACACGAGCAGGCCCGCCGGTACTCTGACGGTGCCCGAACCCCAGCGCCTCGTACCCGCTGGGTCCGTCGCGCCCGACCCCTCGTCACGGTCGGACGCCGAGCACCAGGAGTCCGACGTGCCCCAGATCACCGTCCGCCAGCCCGACGGCAGCCTCGACGAGCGGACGGTGCCCGAGGGCGCCACCGCGGCGGAGGTGTTCCCGGACCGCGCGGTGGTCGTGGCCCGCCTCGGCGGCCAGCTCAAGGACCTCACCTACGTCGTCCAGGACGGCGACGAGCTCGAGGCCGTCACCATCGACTCCGAGGACGGCCGCTCGGTCCTGCGGCACTCGACCGCGCACGTGCTCGCGCAGGCCGTGCAGCAGCTGTTCCCCGAGGCCAAGCTCGGCATCGGCCCGCCGATCCGCGACGGCTTCTACTACGACTTCGACGTCGAGCGCCCGTTCACCCCGGACGACCTGTCCGCGCTCGAGAAGAAGATGCAGGAGATCGTGAAGTCGGGCCAGCGGTTCTCGCGGCGCGTCGTCACCGAGGACCAGGCGCGCGAGGAGCTCGCTTCCGAGCCCTACAAGATCGAGCTCATCGGCATCAAGGGCGCCGACCTCGACGAGATGATGGAGGTCGGCGGCGCCGAGCTCACCATCTACGACAACCTCGACGCGAAGTCGGGTGAGCGGGTCTGGGGCGACCTGTGCCGCGGCCCGCACGTGCCGACCACCCGGATCATCCCGGCGTTCAAGCTGATGCGCTCGGCGTCGGCGTACTGGCGCGGCAGCGAGAAGAACCCGATGCTGCAGCGCGTCTACGGCACCGCGTGGGAGAGCCGCGACCGGCTCAAGGAGCACCTCGCGTTCCTCGAGGAGGCCGAGAAGCGCGACCACCGCCGCCTGGGCACCGAGCTCGACCTGTTCAGCTTCCCGGAGCAGATCGGCTCCGGCCTCGCCGTCTTCCACCCCAAGGGCGGCATCATCCGTCGCGAGCTCGAGCACTACTCGCGCAAGCGGCACGAGGAGGCGGGCTACGAGTTCGTCAACACCCCGCACCTCACCAAGGCGAACCTCTTCGAGATCTCCGGCCACCTCGACTGGTATGCCGAGGGCATGTACCCGCCCATGGAGCTCGACGCGGAGTACGACGACGAGGGCCAGCTCAAGCGCGCCCCGCAGAAGTACTACATGAAGCCGATGAACTGCCCCATGCACAACCTGATCTTCGACGCGCGCGGCCGGTCCTACCGCGAGCTGCCGCTGCGGCTGTTCGAGTTCGGCACCGTCTACCGCTACGAGAAGTCCGGCGTGATCCAGGGCCTCACCAGGGCCCGCGGTTTCACCCAGGACGACGCGCACATCTACTGCACCCCGGAGCAGATGCCGGCCGAGCTCGACTCGCTGCTCACCTTCGTGCTCGACCTGCTCCGCGATTACGGGCTCGACGACTTCTACCTCGAGCTGTCGACCAAGGACCCGGTGAAGTTCGTCGGCACCGACGACGCGTGGGAGGAGGCGACCGAGACCCTG
>JBGAJT010000319.1:0-3821 GCA_044224785.1 Candidatus Nanopelagicales bacterium
GCTGGCCGATCTTGTAGCTGATCGCCTGCGCCGGCCATCCGAGGTAGCGGTCGATCTCGCTGCGGGAGAACGACTCCGACTGCAGCGCCCGCGCCGCGAGGAACTGCCGGCCGAGCTCGGCGTCCCACACTGCGCCGCGCGCGTCGCCGTCGACACCCTCGAGGAGCAGCGGGTCGACGTCGTCGGGGATGCGCAGCCCGAGGTGCAGGCCGATGTCGAGCACCACGCGCGAGGCGCGCATCGCCTGGTTCGAGAGGAACCCGAGCTCGTACGCCGGGTCCTCGTAGAAGCCGAGCTCGTCCATCAGCTGCTCGGCGTACAGCGCCCAGCCCTCGGCGTGGCCCGACGTCCCGGTCTGGCGCTGGAAGCGGGACAGGTGCTCGGCCTGGCACTTCGCGTAGCCGATCTGGAGGTGGTGGCCCGGCACCGCCTCGTGGTGCCACACCGACAGCAGCCACCAGGTGCGGAACGACGAGGCGTCGATCGCCGGCAGCCAGGTGCGGCCCGGCCGGGAGAAGTCCTCGCTCGGCCCGGTGTAGAAGGGTGCTGCGGCCGAGCCGGGCGGGGCGATCATCGCCTCGCACGCGAGCATCTGCTCGGGGATGTCGAAGTAGGTGCCGTCGAACGACGCGGTGGTCTCGTCGGTGACCTGCTGCAGCCAGGCGCGCGTGGTCTCGGCGTCGGGCAGGTTGTACGCCGGGTCGCGGTCGAGCTGGTGCTGGGCCTCGGCGGGGGTCGAGCCGCCGTAGAGCCGGGCCGCGCAGTCGTGCATCCGCCGGGTGATCTGGCCGAGGTCCTCCCAGCCCCAGGCGTAGGTCTCCTCGGGGTCGATGTCGGCGCCGAGGTACGTGCGCGCGAGCGCGACGTAGCGGTCGCGCCCGACGCCGTCGTGCTCCACCGCCTCGGCGGCGTACTCGTCGCGCATCCACGCCGCCATGCCGGCGTAGGCCTCCGTGGCCGCGGCAGCGCCGACCTCGAGGCGCGCTGCGAGCGCGGGGTCGTCGCCGGAGTAGCCGCCGACGAAGCCCGGGAAGAACGCGGCGGGGGACGCATCGCCCTCCGACTCGTGCCCCGCGGTGATCGCGGCCGACCGAGCGGCGCCGAGCACCTGCCGCACCGCCGGGCGCAGGTCGCGCGCGACCCCCTCGTCGTACGCCGCGCGGGCGGTGGCGAGGGCCTCGGGGACGGCCTCGAGCCGGGTCGCGATCGTGGCCCAGTGCTCCTCGGTCGCCGTCGGCATGAGGGTGAAGACGTTGCGGGTGATCTGCACGGGGCTGAACAGCACGTTGACGTCGCGCAGGTGCTCGCCGGCGTCGTAGGACTGCAGAGACGCGCCGATCCGCTCCTCCATCACCGCGACGGCGAGCCGGTCGTCGCGCTCCTCGGCCGAGAGGGCGGCCAGCTCGGCGAGCCATCCGCGCTCCTGCGCCGCGCGGTCGTCGACGGCCTGCGGCGAGAAGTCGGTGAGCCGGTCGTCGTGGCCGGGGATGCCGGCGTACGTCGCGTGGACCGGGTTCCCGGCCGCCTCCTCGGTGACGATGCGGTCGGCGAGGCGGAACACGGGGCTGTCGGTCATGGGGTTCCCTTCCGGCGGCGGGCTCGGGCTGTGGTCGGTGCGACCGCGTCGCGCTCGGCGGCGGCGAGGTCGAGGAGCTCCTGGGCGTGGGCGGCGGCGTGCTCGGAGCCCTCGAGGCCCGCGAGCATACGGGCGAGCTCGCGCACGCGCTCCGCGTCGTCGACGGCCCTCAGCTGCGACGCGGTGACCCGGCCGTCGTCGGACTTCTCGACGACGACCTGCCGGTCGGCGAACGCGGCGACCTGCGGGAGGTGGGTGACGACGAGGACCTGGCTGCTGCGCGCGAGCCGGGCCAGCCGGCGGCCGACCTCGACCGCCGCCTTCCCGCCCACGCCCGCGTCGACCTCGTCGAAGACCAGCGTGGGCACGGGATCGGTGCCGGCGAGCACCACCTCGACCGCGAGCATCACGCGCGACAGCTCACCGCCTGACGCGCCCTTGGCGATCGGTCGGGCCGGTGCGCCGGCGTGCGGCACCAGCAGGATCTCGACCTCGTCGACGCCCGACGGTCCGAAGGCCAGGGTGCGTGCGCCGTCCGGTGTCACGACGTCGAGACCCTCGCGCGCCTCGGCGCTGCGCACGTCGACCGACACCACCGCGTGCGGCATCGCGAGCGCCACCAGCTCCGCGGTGACCGCCGCGCCGAAGCGCTCGCCGGCCCCGCGCCTCGCCGCGCTCACCTCGCTCGCGAGCCGGCCGAGCTCGGCGCGCAGGGTCTGCCGCTCGCCCTCGAGGACCACCAGCCGTTCGTCGTCGCCGTCGAGCTCGAGCAGCCGGCGCGACGACGTCTCGGCCCACGCGAGCACCTCGTCGACGGTCGCGCCGTACTTGCGGGTCAGTGCGGCCAGCGCGGCCCGGCGCTCCTGCACAGTTTCGAGGCGCGCCGGGTCGGCCTCCACGCCGTCGGCGTACGACGCCAGCCCGGCGGCGATGTCGTCGAGAGCGGCGACGGCGTCGGCGATGCGGTCCGCGTAGCCACCGAGCTCGGGGTCGTGCTCGCGCTCGGCCTCCAGTGAGCGACGCGCGCCGGAGAGCAGCGCCAGCGCGTCGGTGCCGTCGCCGTCGGCGCGCAGGGCCTCGTGCGCCCGGGCGGCGGCGTCGCGCAGGCCCTCGGCGTGGGCGAGGCGCTCGGCCTCGGCGGACAGCGACTCGGCCTCGCCGGGCGCGGGCGAGACCGCCTCGACCTCCCCGAGGCCGTGGCGCAGCAGGTCGGCCTCCTGCGCCCGCTCGCGGGCGTGCGTGCCGATCTCGGCGAGCAGCCGGTCGACCTCGCGCAGCCGGTCGTAGCCCTCGCGGTACGCCGCGAGCGGCAGCGCCACGGCCTCGCCTGCGTAGCGGTCGAGGGCCGCGCGCTGGCGCGACGGCGCGAGCAGGCGCTGCTGGTCGCTCTGCCCGTGGACCGCGACGAGGTCGTCGGCGAGCTCGGCGAGGACCGACACCGGCACGGAACGGCCACCGAGGAACGCGCGGCTGCGCCCTTCGGCAGCGACCGTGCGGGCGAGCAGGAGCGCGCCGTCGTCGAGGTCGCCGCCGGCGTCGAGGACCCGCTCGACGACCGGCGCCGCTACGGAGCCGAGGCGACCCTCCACCTCGGCCTTGTCGCCACGGACCACGGCGGCGTCGGCGCGGCCGCCGAGCAGCAGCGCCAATCCCGTGAGCACCATGGTCTTCCCGGCGCCGGTCTCGCCGGTGACGACGGTGAAGCCGCGGTGCGGCTCGAGCACGGCGTCGTCGATGACGCCGAGGCCCCGGATCCGGATCTCCTCGATCACCCAGGTGCCCCGTGCGAGGGGTGCACGTGGGCGACACCGTGCTCGTGGTGGTCGTCGTGGTGGTCGTGGCCGTCGCGGCGGCCGCGCCAGCCGTCGACCGGCAGCGCGAACTTCGCGACGAGACGGTCGGTGAACGGCGCCTGGTGCAGACGCGCGAAGCGCACCGGCGAGGGGTGGCGGGAGATCTCCACGCGCGAGCCGGGCGGCAGCTCGACGAGCCGACGGCCGTCGCACCACATCACGCCGCCGGACTCCTGCTGCAGGACCTCCACGGCGATGCGGCTCTTGGGCGACACCACGAGCGGCCGGGCGAACAGCGCGTGGGCGCTGATCGGCACGACGACGAGCGCCTCGACCTCCGGCCACACGACCGGGCCGCCTGCGGAGAACGCGTACGCCGTCGAGCCGGTCGGCGTCGCGGCGACGACGCCGTCGGTCCCCCAGCGCGACAGCGGGCGCCCGTCGACCTCGAC
>JBGAJT010000031.1:0-18424 GCA_044224785.1 Candidatus Nanopelagicales bacterium
GAGGAGCGGGCGGCGCACGCCCGCTGGCGCCACCCGAACGGTCGTCGGCCGAACGTCTCGGGCTGGGCACCGTCCAGCGCTTGCATAGCGAACCCGGACAGGGCCACGCTGAACGACGGCCATGACCCAGTCATTGCCGCACCACGGGGCGAGGAGGGTGCTGTGAGCGGCCGCGTCGATCACCACGGTCTCTCCAGCGCCGGGACCTGGGAGCGCTACCGCCTCATCGCCGACAACTCGCGCGATGTCGTGCTCATCAGCGACCTCGAGGGTCGGTTCGTCTGGGTGCAGCCGTCCATCGAGCGGCTCCTGGGCTGGACGCCCGAGGACGTGGTGGGACGGCGGGGACGCGACTTCCTCCACCCGGACGATGTCGCGGCGACCCTCCAGGCGCGCGCGGACGTCCTCGAGCACAAGAAGGCCGTCGACGACCTGGTCCTGCGCTACCTCTGCAAGGACGGCAGCTACAAGGAGTGCGCCGTCCACGGACAGCCCCGCCTGGACCCCCGGACCGGCGAGCCGTTGGGCGGCGTGTTCATCCTGCGCGACGACGCGGGGCAGATCGCCGCGCTCCGCGCCCTCGCGACGCTGTCGCGCGCCGCGCAGATCCAGGTGACCAGCCGCAGCGAGCAGGATCTCCTCGACGGGACCTGCCGCGCCGTCGTGGAGGCCGGCCGGTTCGCCTACGCCTGGTACGTCCGCGAGGTCGACGGCCGGCTCCTCCCTGTCGCGTCCTCCGGCGGGCCCGGCGGTTGGCTGGAGGATGCGCTCGACGCCACCGGCGGCGAGGTCCTCCCTGGCGCGCCCTCGGCGCGCGCGCTGGCGACCGGCCAGCTCGCCATCTCCTCGGACCTGTCGGACGACCCGGCCCTCGAGCCGTGGCGCTCCCACTTCGAGCTGCAGGGCCTGCGCAGCGCCGTCGGGCTGCCGGTGCGGACCGACGACACCCTGGACGGCGCCCTCGTGGTCTACGCCGCCGAGCCGCGGGCCTTCGACGACGACGTCCCGGCAGCGCTGCTCGACCTCGCAGCCACCCTCGGGTTCGGGCTGGCCCGGCTGCGCGACCAGCACGAGCGCGAGGCGCTCCTCGTGCGCTCGGAGGCGGAGGCGGGTCGCCTGCGCGCGACGCTCGACTCCCTGTTCGACCCCCTCGCGCTCCTCGAGGTCGTGCGCGACGAGTCGGGCCGCGCTGTCGACCTGCGCTACGCCGAGGCCAACGACGCCGCGGTCGCCTACAACCGCACCACGCGCGAGGAGATGCTCGGCCGCACGATGCTCGAGCTGTTCCCGAACCTTGGCGACGAGGGTCCGCTGGCGGCGTACCTGCACTGCGCGGAGACCGGCGAGCCCGCCGTGTTCGACGACTACGCGTTCCCGAACCAGATGATGGGCGAGGAGCGCCGCTACGACCTGCGAGCGATGCAGACGCCCGACGGGATCTCGCTCACCTGGCGCGACGTCACCGAGCGCTGGCGCGCGGCCCGCCGAGTGGCGGACGACGAGCGCAGATACCGGCTCGTGGCCGAGCACGGCTCGGACATCCTCTGGGAGCTCGACCCCGAAGGTCGCCTGGTGTGGTCCTCGGCGTCGCTCCAACGGATCCTCGGCTGGCGTCGTGAGGACCTGGTCGGGGCGCAGACGATGGATCTCATCCATCCCGACGACCTCGATGCCGCACGGGATGCGCGCACGCGGGTGCAGACCGACCGCTCCGCGCAGGGCGAGTACCGGATGCGCTGCGCCGACGGCAGCTACCACTGGGTCGAGGCGCGCTCGGACCTGCTCAGCGAGGAGGGCCATCGCATCGTCGCCATGCGCGACGTGCAGGCGGAGCGCATGGGACGGGCCGAGCTCGACCACCTGGTCGCGCACGACCCGACGACGGGTGCCCCGACGCGCGCCGTGCTGCTCTCCCGGCTCGACGAGTTCCTCGCAAACGCGTCGACGACGGTCGCTCTGTTCTGCGCCGACGTGGACGGGCTGTCGCGGGTGAACGAGAGCCTCTCGTACGCGGCCGGCGACCAGGTGCTCGCCGTCGTCGCAGACCGCATGGCCCAGGCGATCGGCGACTGGGACCGGGTCGGCCGCGGGTCGGGCGACGAGCTGCTCGCGGTGATCCCCGACCTCACCGAGCCGAGCGACGCGGACCGGGTGGCCGAGGACATCCGCGCCGCCGTCCGCCAGCCCATCGAGGTCGGTGACCTCGTCCTGCAGATGACCGTGAGCATCGGCATCGCGACCGCCGAACCCGGATCGGGCATCGACCCCGAGACGATGCTGCGCGATGCCGGCCTGGCCATGTCGCAGGCCAAGGAGTACGGCGGCGACCAGGCGGCGTACGTCGACCCGGAGCTGTCGGAGCAGGCCTCGCGTCGCCTGCACCTCGAGCGCGAGATCCGCGAGGGCCTCGCAGGCGGCGAGTTCCGCTCGTGGCTGCAGCCGATCGTGTCGCTGGAGACCGGCGAGGTGCGCGGCTACGAGTCGCTCGTGCGCTGGATCCGCGCCGACGGCAGCATCGTCGCGCCCTTCGAGTTCCTCCCCCTCGCCGAGCGCAGCGGCCTCATCGTCGACCTCGACGCCCAGGTGCTCGACCGCACGTTGTCGGTGATGGGCCGGCTCGATGCCGGCACGACCGTCGCCATCAACCTCGCGGCGCTGAGCCTGCGCAAGCCCGACCTGCCCGACCTCGTCCTCACTGCGATCGAGCGGCATGGCGTCGACCCGGGCCGGGTGCACCTGGAGGTGACCGAGACCGCGCTGCTCGACGACGTCTCGATGGTGCGCCAGAACATGGTCAGGCTCGCCGAGGCCGGCGTCCGCTGGTACGTCGACGACTTCGGCACGGGGTACTCGTCGATCAGCCACCTGCGCGACCTGCCGATCGCCGGCCTCAAGCTCGACCGCTCGTTCACCTTCGGCGTCGCCGAGGGCGATCGTCGGTGCTCCGAGCTCAGCCTCGCGCTCGTCGGCCTCGCCGAGGGGCTCGGCCTCGACGGCGTGGCCGAGGGCGTCGAGACCGAGGCCGTCGCCCGCGTCCTCGAGGCGCACGGCTGGAAGCACGGCCAGGGCTGGCTCTTCGGCCGCCCCGCCCCCGTCCCCGACTGACCGGTCCCGCCCTCCGGACCCTGGGGCTCGTGCCCGTCCGCCCGAGGAGCAGGACCCGCCGGGTCAGGCTCCGGTCAGGTGGGCGGCGAGAGCGGCCTGGAACTCGGCGGGCTTCTCGACCTGCGGGCTGTGACCGGCGTCGAGCTCGACCTCGCGGTAGGAGCCGCCGTTCGCGGCGTAGCGGTCGAGCACCGCGCGGGTCTGCACCTTCATCGGCTGCGGCGGCGCGACGTCCTCGCCGGGCCAGCCGGGGATCGCCCCGAGCTTGCCGAGGGTCGCGAGGTCGAACAGCGACTCGTCCGCGACGATCGCGTCCTTCGTGCCGTGCACCCACAGGACCGGCGGCTTCACCGCCAGGTCCACGATGCCGCTGACGTCGTGGTAGCTCGGCGCCATCGTGTTGAGGACGCCGCGCGTGCCGGCCGCGAAGCCGGGCCAGTTCTCCGAGGCCGCGGCGTCGCCGGGGTAGTTGTCGTCGCCGGTGCGCGTGGTGAGCATCGAGTCGACGTACGCCTCCTCCAGCGGCGAGCGGAAGCCGTCGGCGACGTAGAACCCGTTGAGCACGTTGCGCGGCGAGTTCGGCGACTCCTCGCCGCGGTCGCCCGCCTGCAGCGCGGCCACGAACTCGGGGTTCGCGCCGCCGCCGCCGGTGCCGGCGTCGTCGGCCGTCGTGCGGACGCCGTCGGCGCCCTTCGTCCCGCCGAAGCCGTACGGCGACACCGGTGCGACGAGCGTCAGCGACGCCATCCGCTCCGGGGCGTCGAGCAGGATGCGGCTCACCACACCGCCGCCCATCGACCAGCCGACGAGGTGCGCCTTCTCGACGCCGAGCGCGTCGAGCAGCGCGACGACGTCGTCGGCGAAGTCGCCCAGGCCGCGGGTCGCGTCGACCGGCGCCGTCTCCGTCTCGCCGAAGCCGCGCAGGTCCGGGGCGAACGCGCGGAACCCCGCCGGCAGCGCGAGCATCGTCTCCTGCCAGAAGATCGACGAGCTGACGTTGCCGTGCACGAGCACCACGGCCTCGCCCTCGGTCCGGTCGTCGACGAGCACGCCGGTGCGCACGCGCGCGGTGTCGACGTGGCGCAGGGAGATGCCGGGCAGCAGGTCGGTCATGGTGCCTCCGTGGTGCGGGCGCGGATCGTCCGGGCGACGATCTCGGCAGGGCGGGGGTCGAACGCGATCGTGTAGTGGTTGCAGTCGGGGACGTCGACGACGTCGAGCAGCGGCACGCACTCGGACCAGCGCGCCGCGACCTCCGGGGAGTAGAGCGCCTCGGGCTGGTCGAACAGCCCGCGCTCCGCGCGCAGCAGCGTCGCCGGTACGCGCAGTCGCTCGAGCGCCGGCGGCAGCACGTCGGGGTCGAGCTGGGTCGCGGTGTCCTCGCGCACGCGGTCGATGCTCACGCCGCTCGCGAACCCGCCCGGCACCTCGACGAGGTCGGCGTCGAAGTACGCCGCCAGCTCGGGACCGATCCCACCGCTGAACGCGGGGTGCGCGCGCCAGAAGTCGACGTACGCCTCGCGCGTCGGGAAGACCATCGACAGCCGCGCCACCGCGGGGCCGAGCACCGCGGCGATCACCTCGTCGGTCGACATGCCGGCAGGCAGGTCGAGCGGGAGGCCGCCGTCGACGAGGACGAGGCTCGCGACGCGGTCGGGGTGGCGGTCGGCGAGCACCACCGACACGAAGGCGCCCATCGAGTGCCCGGCGACGACGACGCGATCGAGACCGAGGTGGTCGAGCAGGGCGACGAGGTCGTCGGCATGCTGGCGCATCCCGGCCGGGCCGGGCAGGGACCGGCTGCCGCCGCGGCCACGCAGGTCGGGGGCGACGAGGTCGAGGTCAGGGGCCGCGTCGGCGACGGCGAACCACGACCCGTGGTGCGCCGTGACCCCGTGCACGAGCAGCACGGGCGGGGCGTCGCCGCCCTCGGGCCGCCACCGACCGCCGCGGAGCAGCCCGCCGGCGACCGGCGCCTCGATGGCCGAGTAGGTCACGCTGCCCGTCCTCCCGTGCGTTCCATGATCATCGGCACGCTATCGATCGTCGGCCGTCGGCGACAGCGGGAGCGGCAGCAGGTGCGACAGGTCACTGCGCTCTCCGCTGGCTCTCACCCGGCCGTCGCCCACGGCCTCGCTCCACGACAGCACGCCGGTGGCCAGGGCCAACCAGGTGCGCGCGTCGCACTCGACGACGGCGGGCGGCGTTCCGCGGCGGTGCGTGGTGCCGCCGATGGCCTGCACGGCGGCGTAGGGCGGGACCCGCACCTCGACCGCGCGCCCGGGCGAGGTCTCGACGAGCACGGCGAGCGTGCGCTTCACGGCGTCCTTCACGGCGGCGCGCTCGGGCACATCGCCGGCGTCCCACGCGGCGAGGATCTCGTGCGGCTCGCTCATCGCGGCGGCGCCGTGCCCCACGCCGGGAGGTGGCCCGCGAAGTCGAGCACGGTCGCCAGCACGTCCTCCCAGCCGTGGTCGAGCATCACGTCGTGCCCCATGCCCGGGAACCAGATCGGCTCGGTGCCGTAGTCGGCGGCGGTCCTCACGACGTCGGCGGGCCGCACCAGCCGGTCGTCGGGCGTCCCGATGACGAGCACCGGGCAGCGGACCGGGCCGCGGCTGCGCGGCAGCAGCAGCTCCCACTGCACGAGCGGCGACTCGGGGCCGGTGCGGTCGGAGTAGGTCCGGGCGGTCTGCGGGTCGAGCCCCTCGAACAGGATCTCCGGCTCCATCGAGAGGGTGCGCCCGACGACCGCTCCGAGGGCGTCGACCGGCCGGTCCTTCGCGATCGCGAGGAGATCGGCGACGGCGGAGTGCAGCGGCGCGGGCGTGAGGAGCACGAGCCCGCGCAGCGGGTAGCGGTCGGCGACCAGCTGCGCGACGAGCGCGCCGTTGCTGTGCCCGATCAGCACCGGCGGCTCGGGCAGCTCGGTGATGGTCTGCAGCACGTCGTGCACGTAGTCGCGGGTCAGCGTGCGGCGCAGGTGCCGCGCGCCGGCCGACCCGCCGTGACCGCGGAGGCTGACGGCGTACGACGGGAAGCCCGCCTCGGCCGCGGCCGGGACCCAGTTCTCGCCGAAGCACCAGGCCGCGTGCGCGAGGCCGTGGACCATGAGCAGCGGCGGCTTCCCGGTGGGCGCGTCCGGGACGGCGCTGATCACCTCGCGATGGCTGACGGGCGCCGGCGGGAAGGCCCAGTCCCACGGACGGACGGCACGGGTGAGCCTCATGCGCTGCGCCTCGCGCCGTGCGTCTCGAGCTCGCGGATCGCGTCCTGCAGCGCGGCCAGGTAGTCCTGGTGCGCGACCTCGTAGTAGTGCCGGGTCGAGTCCTTGTACGTCGCGCCCGCGGAGTAGCGGCGGCCGACCTCGTGCGGCGCGCGCGACAGGAACGCCCGGGCCCGCACCGGGTCGTCGCGCAGCGCCTCCGCGACCCGCGCGATCAGCACGCCCTGCCAGTGCGCCAGCGTCCACTGCCCGCTGTCGGGCTGGATCAGCCCGCTCACGACGAGGTTGTCGAACGTGGGCGTGAACATCTGCAGGAACAGCTGCGGGTGGTCGCCCTGCCAGTTCAGCCACCCCTGCTCGAGGAACGGGAACGCGACGAGGTAGCCGGTGCAGAAGACGACGACGTCGACGTCGGCACGGGTGCCGTCGGTGAAGACGGCGCCGTCGGCGTCGAAACGGGCGACGTCGTCGACGGGCGCGATGTCGCCCTGGCCGACGTAGTAGACGAGTTGCTGGTTGATGATCGGGTGCGTCTCGAAGAACTTGTGGTCGGGCCGCTTGAGCCCGAACTTGGTCAGGTCGCCGACCGCCACCTTGAGGGTGGTGTTGAACAGCACGCGCCGCATCGCGAGCGGGATGCGCAGCGCGAGCAGGCTGTCGGCCACCTGGTCGCTCGGCCGTCCCATCGTGAACTTCGGGTTGTAGTAGTAGCCGCGGCGGGTGGAGTGCCAGGTGCGCGTGGCGTTCTGCGCGCTCTCGACGGCGACGTCGCACCCGGTGTTGCCGGCACCGACGACGAGCACGCGCCTGCCGCGCAGCACGTCGGGGCCCTTGTAGTCGGCGGAGTGCAGCACGGTCCCGCGGAACTCGTCGAGGCCCTCGTAGCCGGGGACCTTCGGGTTCCAGTTGTGGCCGTTGGCGACGACGAGGCCGGCGTAGCGGTACGTCGCCTGCTTGCGGCCGGTCTTCACCGTGACGAGCCACGCGGCGCCGTCGTCGACCGGCTCCGCCGCGACCACCTCCGCGCCGAACGTGATCCGGTCGCGGAGACCGAAGTGGTCGGCGTAGCGCGCGAAGTAGTCCTTCACCTGCCGGTGGCTCGGGTAGTCGGGGTAGGAGTCCGGCATCGGGAAGTCGGGGAACTGCGTGAACGGCTTGCTCGAGATCAGGTGCGTCGACTCGTAGACGCGCGACGTCGGGGCGCCGAAGTTCCAGTTGCCGCCGAGGTCGGTCGCCCGCTCGTAGCCGTCGGCCTCGAGACCGTGCTGCAGGAGCGCCTTGAGCGCCGACAGCCCGTGCGGGCCGGCACCGACGACGCACCAGGCGCCGCCGCGGTCGACCACCGTGCGGCGGCGCGCAGGGGCTGACGAGGACTCGGGCATGCCGTCATCCTGCCCACGCCGCGCGGCCCGCGCGACCGGATCGGCCCAGCCGTCCTCTGCGCCTACCCGAAGAGAGCAGGCAGCGTCGCCTCGGACGCCGCGCGCAGCTCCTGGAGCTCCAGCGACACGGTCGAGCCATCGGCGAGGTCGATCTGCACGTCGTCGGCCGGACCGGTGACGACGCCGATGCGCTGCGAGGCGACGCCGTGCTCGCGGGCGAGCGCCGCGATCCGTTCGACGTGCTCCGGCGTCGCGGTGACGATCGCGCGGGCGGTCGACTCCGAGAGCAGGAACACGAACGGGTCGAGGTCGGCCGGCGCGTCGATCGTGGCGCCGACGCCGTGGCGCAGCGCCATCTCGACCACGGCCTGCGCGACGCCGCCGTCGCTGAGGTCGTGCGCCGCGGTGACGAGCCCGCCGCGCGAGGCCGCGACGAGGACCTGCGCGAGCGCGCGCTCGGCCTCGAGGTCGACCTTCGGCGGGAGCCCGCCGAGGTGGCCGTGCACGACGTGCGCCCACTCGGAGCCGGCGAGCTCGTCGCGGGTCTCGCCGAGCAGCAGGACGACGTCGCCGAGCTCGCGGAAGGCCATCGGCGTGCGCTGCGCGACGTCGTCGACGACGCCGAGCACACCGACCACCGGCGTCGGGTGGATCGCCGCGGTGCCGGTCTGGTTGTAGAAGCTGACGTTGCCGCCGGTGACCGGGATGCCGAGCTGCAGGCAGCCGTCGGCGAGACCGGTGACGGCCTGCTCGAACTGCCACATGACGTCGGGGTCCTCGGGCGAGCCGAAGTTCAGGCAGTTGGTGACGGCGAGCGGGTCGCCGCCGGTGGCCGCGACGTTGCGGTAGGCCTCGGCGAGCGCGAGCTGCGCACCGGCGTACGGGTCGAGCTTGGCGAAGCGGCCGTTGCAGTCGGTCGCGATCGCGACGCCGAGCCCGGTCTCCTCGTCGACGCGCACGACGCCGGCGTCCTCGGGCTGCGCGAGCACCGTGTTGCCGAGCACGTACCGGTCGTACTGCGCGGTGACCCAGGACTTCGACGCGAGGTTCGGTGACCCGACCAGGCGCAGCACGGTGTCGCGCAGCTCCGCAGCCGTCGTGGGACGCGGGAGGGAGTCGGGGACGTCGGCCTGCAGCGCGTCCTGCCACGCGGGGCGGGCGTAGGGGCGCTCGTAGACCGGGCCGTCGTGCGCGACCGTGCGCGGCGGCACGTCGACGATGACCTCGCCCTGCCACTCGATGATGAGCCGGCCGGTGCTGGTGACCTCGCCGATGATCGCGGCGTCGACGTCCCACTTCGCGCAGACCGCGAGGAAGGCGTCGATGTTCGCCGGCGTGACCACGGCGGCCATGCGCTCCTGCGACTCGCTCATGAGGATCTCCTCAGGAGTGAGCGTGTGGTCGCGCAGCGGGACCTTGTCGAGCACGACGTGCATGCCGCCGTCGCCGTTGCTCGCGAGCTCGCTCGTCGCGCAGGAGATGCCGGCGGCGCCGAGGTCCTGGATGCCCTCGACGAGACCGGCGTGCAGCACCTCGAGCGTGCACTCGATGAGCAGCTTCTCCATGAACGGGTCGCCGACCTGCACCGCGGGGCGCTTGGCGGGGCCGCCGTCCTCGAACGTCTCCGACGCGAGGATCGAGGCGCCGCCGATGCCGTCGCCGCCGGTCTTCGCGCCGTAGAGCACGACGAGGTTGCCGACACCCTTGGCGCTCGCGAGGTGGATGTCCTCGTGGCGGAGCACGCCGAGGGCGAGCGCGTTGACGAGCGGGTTGCCCTGGTAGCACGGGTCGAACACGACCTCGCCGCCGATGTTGGGCAGGCCCAGGCAGTTGCCGTAGCCGCCGATGCCGGCCACGACTCCGGGCAGCACGCGACGGGTGTCCGGGTGGTCGTGCGCACCGAAGCGCAGCGGGTCCATGACGGCGACGGGACGCGCGCCCATCGAGATGATGTCGCGGACGATGCCGCCGATGCCGGTGGCCGCGCCCTGGTAGGGCTCGACGTAGCTCGGGTGGTTGTGCGACTCGACCTTGAAGGTGACCGCCCAGCCCTGGCCGATGTCGACGACGCCGGCGTTCTCGCCGATGCCGACGAGGAGCTTGTCGGTCTCGGGCTTCTTCTCGCCGAACTGGCGCAGGTGCACCTTGCTCGACTTGTACGAGCAGTGCTCGGACCACATGACGCTGTACATCGCGAGCTCGCCGCTCGTGGGACGGCGGCCGAGGATCTCGCGGATCTCGGCGTACTCGTTGGCCTTGAGGCCGAGCTGCTCGTAGGGCTGCTCGCGCTCGGGGTGCGCGATCGCGTCGGCGACGGTGTCGGGATGACGCGTCATGCGCCGACCAACCCCTTCAGGATCGAGGTGAAGAAGCCCAGGCCGTCGGTCGTCGGGCCGGTCAGGGCCTCGACCGCGTGCTCGGGGTGGGGCATGAGCCCGACGACGTTGCCGCGTTCGTTGCTGATGCCGGCGATGTCGCGGCGGCTGCCGTTGGGGTTGAGCTCGAGGTAGCGGGCGACGACGCGACCCTCGCCCTCGAGCCGGTCGAGCGTGGCCTCGTCGGCGACGTAGCCGCCCTCGCCGTTCTTCAGCGGTACGACGATCTCCTGGCCGACCTCGTACTCGGAGGTCCACGCGGTGCTGGTGCTCTCGATGCGCAGGCGCTGGTCGCGGCAGACGAAGTGCAGGTTGTCGTTGCGGACGAGCGCGCCGGGGAGCAGGTGGCTCTCGCACAGGATCTGGAAGCCGTTGCAGATGCCGAGCACCGGGAGACCGCCCTCGGCGGCCTTCACCAGCTCCTGCATGATCGGCGCGAAGCGGGCGATCGCGCCGCAGCGCAGGTAGTCGCCGTAGGAGAAGCCGCCGGGGAGCACCACGGCGTCGACGTCGCGCAGGTCGTGGTCGCCGTGCCACAGCGCCACCGCCTCGCCGCCGGCGACGCGCACCGCGCGGGCGGCGTCGCGATCGTCGAGCGAGCCCGGGAAGGTGACGACGCCGACCCTCACGAGGTGACCTCGCGGATCACGTAGTCCTCGATGACCGGGTTGGAGAGCAGCGACCCGGCGAGCTCGTGGATCTGCGCGAGGCGGGCCTCGTCGACGTCGCCGTCGAGGTCGAGGGTGAAGGTCTTGCCCTGGCGGACGCCCTCCACGCCGGTGAGGCCGAGGCGGCCGAGGGCCCCCTCCACGGCCTTGCCCTGCGGGTCGAGGATCTCGGGCTTGAGCATGACGTCGACGACGACGCGGGCCACGGGGCGCTCCAGGGAGGCTGGAATTGACGGTGGGCGACCGGGGGAAGGCGGTACGCCGCATCCTATCGGCCGCATCCCTGCCCCCCGACCACGCCTCTCCGGCCCCGATCCGCGGTCGATGTGCCCCAACCTGCGATAGGCGGGGGCGATCCTGCCCAGGGGGCTGGGCGCTTCAGACCTCGGCGTCGCCGAACAGGGCCCGCCGGAACGGCGCGAAGGCGCGGTCGTCGCGGGCGAGCACGAGGCCGCGTCCGGCGACGCCGGGGCGGTACGCCGCCCCGTCGAGGTGGCGCACCGAGCCGCCCGCCTCGGCGAGCAGGAGCGACCCCGGCGCGTGGTCCCAGGCGTGGCTGCGCCACAGCAGAGCGGCGTCGGACTCCCCCTGCAGCAGCCGCACGTAGGCGACCGCCGCCGACATCGGGGGCCGCTGCGACAGCGCCGACAGCGCGTCCTGGTCGGCACGTGCCACGACCTCGGCCGGGATGAAGCGGTCGGAGTACCAGCCCCGCAGCCCCTCGAACGCGGGCGCCGGACCGCTCGGCGCCTCGACGGCTGCGCCGTCCAGCGTCGTGCCCGCACCGCGCACCGCGACCGCGAGGTGCTCGTGCACCGGGAGCCAGATCCAGGCGGCCGTCACCGCGCCGTCCTCGACGAGGGCGGCCATCACGCCGAAGTCGGGGCTGCCCTCGACGAAGTTGCCCGTGCCGTCGACGGGGTCGACGAGCCAGTACGCCGGCAGCGTCGTGAGGCCGTCGAGCAGCGACGGGTCGGCAGCGACCGCCTCCTCGCCGATCACCGGCGTACCCGGGCGCAGCCGCTGAAGTCCGGCGGTGATGAGCGCCTCGGCCTCCGTGTCGGCGACCGTCACGAGGTCGTCGGGGCGGCTCTTCTCCGCGACCTGGTCGGGTCGCAGCGTGCGCCAGCGCGGCAGCACCGCCTGGTCGGCCGCCGCGCGCAGCAGCGCGGCGACGGGCGCGGTGTCCACCGTCGGTCCGCCGTCAGCCGAGGCGGGCGGTGCCGGCGAGGGTGGCCTGGTTCCAGGACTCCCACGCCGACGCGACCATCTCGTGCAGGTCGCGGTCGGCCTTCCAGCCGAGCTCGGTCTCGGCCTTCGCCGCCGACGTGACGATGCGGTCCGGGTCGCCGGGACGGCGGGGGCCGACGTCGTAGGGCACCGGGCGCCCGAGGACGTCGGCGAACGCGCCGATGATCTCCTTGACCGACACGCCCTCGCCGCGTCCGAGGTTGTACGCCGGTGCGAGATCGCCGCCGGCGGCGAGCGCGCGGGCAGCGGCGACGTGCGCGCTCGCGACGTCGCTCACGTGGATGTAGTCGCGCACGCAGGAGCCGTCGGGAGTGGCGTAGTCGTCGCCGAAGACCTTGGGCGTGCGGCCCTCGGTGACGGCGGCGAGCAGCAGCGGGAACAGGTTGTGCGGGCTGACGTCGTAGACGGTCGGGCTCCCGGACCCCACGACGTTGAAGTAGCGCAGGCTGGTGTGCCGGAACGGCGCGCCGCCGGCGAGCTGCACGGCCCGTGCGACGTCGGCGAGCAGCCACTCGCCGATGAGCTTCGACTCGCCGTACGGCGACTCCGGCGACTTCGCCGTCGACTCCGTGACCAGCTCGACGTCGGGCGTGCCGAACACCGCGGCGCTGCTGGAGAACACGACGTTGCCGACGCCGGCGCTGCGGCACTCCTCGAGCAAGGTGCGGGTGCCCTCGACATTGACGCGGTAGAAGTCCAGCGGCTCGGCCACGCTGACACCGGCGTACTTGAGCGCGGCGATGTGCACGACGCCCTCGACGTCGGGACGGCGCAGCACGGCCGACACCGCCGCGGCGTCGGTGATCGAGCCCTGCACGACCTCGATGCCGTCGGGGACGAACACCTCGCGGCCGGTGCTCAGGTCGTCGAGGACGACCGACTCGATGCCCTCGTCGGCGAACGCGCGCACGACGTGCGATCCGATGTAGCCGGCCCCGCCGGTCACCACCCAGGTCATGCATCCACCCTAGGCGGCGGCGACGGGGCCGCGGGTCACCCGAAGGCGTCCTCAGTCCGACCTCCCAGCCCCTTGCCAGGCGCGGGGCGCGATCGGTAGTGCCGGTGGGGCGAGGTCGGGAACGATCAGGCCGCGTCGGTGGCGCGGCGCGGCTCGGGCAGCAGGGCGTCGCGCAGGTTCTCCCAGGCGCAGTCGAGGCACTCGCCGCCGACGGGCGACTCGACGTAGAGCGCGACGGCGCTGAAGTCGCGGCCGCACTCGAGGCAGGCGAGCACCGGCGCGTGGGCGGCGTGCTCGAGGTAGGTGGGGACGCCGGGGCGCACGAGCGAGCGGGCGCTGTGCTCCTCGCCGTCGACGGTGACGACGTGGACGTCGTCGATGGTCTGGACGCCGATGATGGCCGTGCGGCCGGTCACCGTGGACATGGTCGATCCCTTCGTGGGGGTCGTGGTCGGGCCTGCGCGACCGGGTCCCGGTCGTCATCAGGTCTATCGGCCCTCGATGACATCAACGTGAACACGGCGTCGCGGAATCCAGCAGACCGGGCCACCCGGCCGTGACGTCCATCGCACCCGCGCCGCGAAGGTGGCGCAGGTCACTCCCGCGGTCGGTCAGCGGAAGGTGCGGCCGGTGAGGCGCTCGTAGGCCTCGACGTACTTGGCGCGGGTGCGCTCCACGACGTCGTCGGGCAGCGGCGGCGGCGCCTCGCCGGAGGTGCGGTCCCAGCCGGACTCGGGCGAGGTGAGCCAGTCGCGCACGTACTGCTTGTCGTACGACGGCTGCGCGTGCCCCGGCTCCCACTCGTCGGCGGGCCAGTAGCGGCTCGAGTCGGGGGTGAGCACCTCGTCGGCGAGGACGGTGCTGCCGTCGGGACGCATCCCGAACTCGAACTTGGTGTCGGCCAGGATGATGCCGCGCTCGGCGGCGATCGCGGCGGCGCGGTCGTAGGCCAGGACCGTGAGCCGGCGCAGGGTCTGCGCCTCGTCCTGCCCGATCGCCGCGACCACCTCGTCGAAGGTGACGTTCTCGTCGTGGTCGCCCAGCGCCGCCTTGGTGGCCGGAGTGAAGATCGTCTTGGGCAGCTTCGAGCCGTCCTTCAGGCCCGGCGGCAGCCCGACGCCGCACACCGCCTGCGACTCGCGGTACTCCACGAGCCCCGAGCCGGTGAGGTAGCCGCGCGCGACGCACTCGACCGGGAACATGTCCAGCTTCGAGCAGACCATCGCGCGGCCCTTGACGACGTCGGGGACGCGCGTCGAGATCACGTGGTTGGGAACGAGGTCGGCGAGGCGCTCGAACCACCACAGGCTCATCGCGGTGAGGATGCGGCCCTTGTCCGGGATCGGCGTCGGCAGGATCCAGTCGTACGCCGAGAGCCGGTCGCTCGCGACGAAGAGCAGCCGCCCGTGCGGGTCCTCGTACAGGTCGCGCACCTTGCCGGAGTACACGTGCACGTACCCCTCGGGCAGGTCGTACGCCGGCGCCGGCGGCGTCACCTTCTCACTCACACACCGACCCTACCTTCTGCGCTGAAGGTGCCCTGAACTGCGCTCTTAGCACTTCAGGCGCCCCAAGCCAGGTCGGACCACCCACCCTGCAGCCCACCGGGCCGCCCGTCGCCCGCCACCAGCCCTGGTCGTCGGCAGGAACCTGGGGCAGGGTCGGGGGATGGGACGTGTTCTCTTCCACCTGTCGGTGAGCGTCGACGGCTTCTTCGAAGGCCCTGACCACGACCTGTCGTGGCAGCTGGTCGACGAGGAGCTGCACCAGCACTTCAACGACGAGAGCCGTCGGGTGCACGCGTTCCTCGAGGGCCGCCGCACGCACGAGCTGATGGCGGCGTACTGGCCGACCGCCGACACCGACCCCTCGAGCGCGCCGGTCGAGAAGGAGTTCGCCGGCATCTGGCGCGACATGCCCAAGGTCGTCTACTCGCGCACGATCGAGGAGGCGGGCTGGAACAGCACGGTCGCCCGCGAGGTCGACCCGGACGCGGTACGCCGCTTGCGCGAGCAGGGCGACCTGTCGGTCGGCGGCCCCGGGCTCGCCGACGCGTTCTTCCGCCAGGGCCTCGTCGACGAGGTCCGCCTCTACGTCCACCCGGTGGTCATCGGAGCCGGCCGCCGCCCGTTCGGCGAGGGCCTCGCGCTGCGCCTCGACCTGCAGGCCACACGCACCTTCACCAGCGGCGTGACGCTGCTCGACTACACCGTCCGCCGCTGACCACCCAGCGCACGCGTGGTCGAAGCCCCGACCCGGACCCTCAGCCAGCCCCGACCGAGATCGATCGGCATGCATGACGGGGACGAGATCTCGTTTCCGTCATGCCACTACAGGATCGGTTCGGGGGTGTAGACGGCGGCGTCGGGGCGCTCGGCGACGAGGTGCTCGACCTCATCGACGACCGCGCTCACCTGGGCGCGCGCAGCGCCGGTGAACTCGATCGGCTCGGCGACGAGCGCGTCGAGGTCGGCGCGGGAGAGGCCGAGCCGGCCGTCGGCGGCGAGCCGGTCGAACAGGTCGTTGGTCTCGGTGCCCTTCTCGCGCATCGACAGTGCGACTGCGACGGCGTGCTCCTTGATCACCTCGTGCGCGGTCTCGCGGCCGACGCCGCCCTTCACCGCCGCGACGAGGATCTTCGTCGTCGCGAGGAAGGGCAGGTAGCGGCGCAGCTCGCGGTCGGCGACGGCGGGGAACGCACCGAACTCGTCGAGCACGGTCAGGAACGTCTCGAGCAGGCCGTCGATCGCGAAGAACGCGTCGGGCAGGGCGACGCGGCGTACGACGGAGCAGAAGACGTCGCCCTCGTTCCACTGCGCGCCGGCGAGCTCGCCGACCATCGACGCGTAGCCGCGCAGGATGACGGCGAAGCCGTTCACGCGTTCGCACGAGCGCGAGTTCATCTTGTGCGGCATGGCCGACGAGCCGACCTGCCCGGGCTTGAAGCCCTCGGTGACCAGCTCGTTGCCGGCCATCAGGCGCACGGTGGTGGCGAACGACGACGGACCCGCGGCGAGCTGCACGAGCGCGGTGACGACGTCGTAGTCCAGCGAGCGCGGGTAGACCTGGCCGACGCTGGTGAACAGCTGGCCGAAGCCGAGGTGAGCGGCGACGCGGTGCTCGAGCTCGTCGAGCCGGTCGGCGTCGCCGTCGAGCAGGTCGAGCATGTCCTGCGACGTACCGACCGGTCCCTTGATGCCACGCAGCGGGTAGCGCGCGATGAGCTCCTCGAGCCGGCGGTGCGCGACGAGAGTCTCGTCGGCGGCCGACGCGAACCGCTTGCCCAGCGTGGTCATCTGCGCGGCGACGTTGTGCGAGCGGCCCGCGATCGCGAGCTCCTCGTACTCCACCGCGCGCGCCGCGAGCCGCGCGAGCACGGCGACGGTCTTGTCGCGGATCACCTCGAGCGAGCGCAGCACCTGCAGCTGCTCGACGTTCTCGGTGAGGTCGCGCGAGGTCATGCCCTTGTGCACGTGCTCGTGCCCGGCCAGCGCGGAGAACTCCTCGATGCGCGCCTTCACGTCGTGCCGGGTGACCTTCTCGCGGTCGCGGATCGAGCCGAGGTCGACGTCGTCGACGACCGCCTCGTAGGCCTCGATCACACCGTCGGGTACGTCGATGCCGAGGTCCTTCTGCGCGCGCAGGACCGCGATCCAGAGCTGGCGCTCGAGGACGATCTTGTGCTCGGGCGACCAGATCGTGGCGATCGCGGTGGACGCGTAGCGGGACGCGAGGACGTCGGGGATCGCGGGCGAGCTCGGCATGCGTGGGCCTTCGCGGGAGGACGGGCGTCGGTACGACGCATTCTCGCAGGTTCCCGACCGACCCCGCTTCGGAGGTCTTAGCGTGCGCTCTGGCTACCGCTCAGACCTCCAGTTCGGGTCAGCCCGACGCGGAGGCCGAGGCGGATCCGGAACCGCTGACCGTCCAGGGCGTGTCGACCAGACCCTGGTAGCGGATCGGCATCGGCATCTTCAGTGCCAGAGCCAACAGTTCGTCGGCGCTTAGTCCGGGAGCGGAGGACGAGGTGAACCGCCCGGTCGGGTTCACGTCACGGCTGTCGGAGTCGATGACGAGCTCGGTCGACCCGTGCTGCAGCACGACGGTTCGGATCGTGAAGGACCCGGCGTAGGCCGCTGCGCTCGAGCCACCTGCGCCGGTCCTCTCGACGATGCTCCACAGACCGGGGGGGATCACATCCAGGTGGGGGACGCCGGCACGGCTCCACGGCTGGATCACTGTGCACGATGGTGTCGAGACCGCGCAGGGGTCCTGCGCCGCTGGCGGCGTGAGGATGGGCGTCCCACCGTCGTACGCGAGCCAGGTGACGCGTACGGAGGTCCCGACGCCGTCGCGCACGATCCGGAAGGTGCGGGTGATCCCAACGCCTGAGCCGCCCACCGTGGAGACCTCGGTGACGGTGCCCGGCAGAAGCTCCGCCACGGCGGGGCCGAGGTCGCTCTCGGGGGCGATGTAGGTGACGCCGTCCTTCACGAACCGGGTCCGGTACGGCGACGGCGAGCCCGAGGGGGTCGGCGTCGGCGTCGGGGCGAGCGTCGGGGTCGGCGGCACGATGGTCGGCGGGGTACCGACGGCGTCGAGGAAGGCTCCGGCCAGCGGGTAGGTCAGGACGTTGCGCGCCGTCTGGTCCGCCGGACCGCTCGGAGCGAGCGCGACCGGCACGGCGAGCAGCTCGACGAAGCGGCCGTCGTCGTAGCTGCGGTCGACGATCAGCGTGCCTGCCGCCAGCGACGTGCCGTTGCCGGCCGTGGCGGCCTGGTCGAGGTAGGTGGGGAACTTGCGGTCCGGCAGGTCGCGGGCGCACCTGTCGGCCGGGCACTCCGCCATGGCTGCGCCGGGGGCCTTGCCCTTCGGCGCGAACCACAGGTGCAGACCTGCGGTCTCGGCGTACGGCGGGGGCGGTGTCGCGAAGCGCGGCGGGTCCTGCGACACCTGCGTCCCAGCGACGATCTGCAGGTCGAGCTGCAGGCCGGTCGCGACGTCGCCGTAGACGACGGAGTCCTTCCAGTCGACGACCCAGCCGGTCTGCGCCGCGAGCGCGGGGCTGATGCTGTCGAGCCATTGCTGCGAGACACCCGGGACGTCGGGCACCTCGGACGGACCGACGGGCGCCGCGGCGTCCGACGACGGTCGCACGAGCAGGCCGACAGGCACGGCGACCGCCACCAGCAGCGCCGCGACGGCGATCGCGGCGGTACGACGACGGCTGGCGTGCCGGGCCGCGACCATCCCGCGGCGCACGTCGTCGGTGACTGCGGCCGCCGGCATCGTCGGGGGGGCGGCGCCGCGCGGCCCCGGCGCCAACGCCGAGCTCACCGAGGTGTCGCTGCGCGCCGGGCGGCTGATGTCGCTCATGTTCCCCACCGTCGGGCTGGTGATGAACATGTCCAGCCTGGCCGTGATCTGGGTCGGTGCCGACCGCATCGGTAACGGCAGCA
>JBGAJT010000320.1:0-3813 GCA_044224785.1 Candidatus Nanopelagicales bacterium
AGTACGCCGACGAGCACGGCGCGTTCCTCGGCGACGACCGGCCCGAGGGGGCCCTCGTCTGGGGCCCCGAGGGCTGGACCGAGGCCGAGCTCGGCCTGCTCGGTCCGGTCAGCGGACGCCGGGTCCTCGAGGTCGGGGCGGGCGGCGCGCAGGGGGCGCGGTGGCTGGCCGGCCAGGGCGCCGAGGTGGTCGCGCTCGACCTCAGCCACGCGATGCTGGCGCACGCGCAGGGCCTGGCCCCGGCCGTGCCGCTCGTGCAGGCCGACGCCGCGGCGCTGCCCTTCGCCGGCGCGAGCTTCGACCTGGTGTGCTCGGCGTACGGCGCCCTGCCCTTCGTCGCGGACGCCGCTGCGGTCCACGCGGAGGTGGCCCGGGTGCTGCGTCCCGGCGGCCGCTGGGTATTCTCGGTGACCCATCCGGTCCGGTGGGCCTTCCCGGACTCCCCCGGCCCCGAGGGGCTGGTGGCCGACCGGTCCTACTTCGACCGGACGCCGTAC
Source organism: Candidatus Nanopelagicales bacterium (assembly GCA_044224785.1). Lineage (GTDB taxonomy): Bacteria > Actinomycetota > Actinomycetes > S36-B12 > CAIYMF01 > Longivirga. The sequence goes on from JBGAJT010000320.1 coordinate 498, forward strand.
GTCGAGCGCGACGCGACCGGGACGCCGACGTACGTCGAGCACCACCGGACCCTGGGCGACATGCTCCGGGCCCTGGTGGCCGCCGGGCTCGTGGTCGAGGACCTCGTCGAGCCCGAGTGGCCCGAGCGCAACGAGGCGGTCTGGGGCGGGTGGTCGCCGCTGCGGGGCCGGCTGCTCCCCGGCACCTCGATCTGGGTGGCCCGCTGTCCGTGACCGCCCTCACGCGTTCTTGAGCAGGTCGAGAGCGGCGCATCCTCGAGACGGCGGGCCCGCGGCGTCGATCTCTCAGGTGTGCTGCACAAGGTCGCCGCGGCCGCGGTGTCGTTGCTGGCGGGGGCCGGCCTCCTGACCGCCCCGGCGGCCGCGCGCGCTCTCGTGGACGGCACCGCCGCCCCCGCACCTGGTCCTGCCGCAGCCGTCGCGGCGCCAGCCGTCGCGGACGGCCGCAACTCCTGCGGGCCGGAGCCTACGAACGCCGCCGGCTGGACGCGCCTGTTCGGCGCGCTCGACGGCGACTGGGCCGGCGGCGACGCCGCGCTCAGCGTGCGGCTCGCGGACGGCCGGCTGCTCTGGGTCTTCGGCGACAGCCTCACCGGCGACGTGCGCCCCGACGGGCACCGCGCACCGGGATCCACGATCGTGCGCAGCAGCGTGCTCGTGACCGACGGCACCTGCGCGAAGGCCGCGACACCACGGCGCACCTCGCTCCCCGGCAGCGGCTCCACCTGGCTGTGGCCGGTGTCCGTCCTGCTCCAGAGCTCGACGTCGGACGGCGGCTCCACCGTGGTCGTGTTCGCGCAGCGGATGCGGTCCACCGGGACGGGGGCCTGGTCGTTCGAGCGGGTGGGTGCGGCGTCGGTGGTGCTGCGCGTCGCCGCGCACGGCCGGGTGAGCATCGGCCGGGCCCGGGACCTGCCCGGCTCGTCGGTCCTCTGGGGTGCGGGCACGGTCGTGCGCGGCTCCACGACGTACGTCAACGGGACGCGCGCGGTGCACCTGCCGCCGGTGATGGGCCGCGAGCTGCTCGTCGCGCGGGCGCCGACCGCCACGGTCACGGACCCGCGGACGTGGACCTACCGCACCGCCGCCGGCTGGAGCCGCCGCGCAGCCGACGCCGCGGTCGTCCTGCCCGCGACGAGCGGCGTGTCGACCAACCCCGGCGTGGTCGTGGTCGGGGGCCGGTTCCGGGTCGTCACCAAGCCGCAGGAGGTGCTCGACGACCGGGTCGTCGAGCTGACGTCGCGGACGCCGTACGGGCCGTGGTCCAGCAGGCTGCTCTTCCGCTCGCCGTCGACGGTGTCGGAGCCGACGTACTCCCCCGCGGTCGTCGCGACGAAGCCCGGGGCGGGGACCGTGGTGGTCGTCAGCAGGACGAGCACGGACCTGCGCACGCTGCTGGACGACGGGTCGTCGACGCGACCGGTCTTCCGCGACGTGGCTCTCGGAGCCTGAGGTCGGGAGCCCTGTCGCGCAGCGCCCGAGCGCGGTCAGACCGCGGTCTCGTCCTTGCGCGACGCGAGCCAGATGCCGACGCCGAGCAGGATCAGGCCGAGGACCAGGCCGACCACCGGGATGGTCGTGCCCACGAGCTTGAGCTGGGCGCCGTTCGACTTCGCGTCGTCGATGGCGGCCTGCTTGGTCTGCTCGTCGGTGCCGACCGTGGCCTTGATCAGCACCAGCTTCTCGGAGCCGTCGGCGCCCGCGAGCCACTGCTTCTGGGCCTCGACGCCGGCGATGATCGAGCCTGTGACCGGGTCGACCTGGAGGGTGCGGATGTTCTCGTACATGCGGGGCGCCTTGACGCTCGGCTCGGTGGAGCCGACCAGGGAGCCGGGCACCTCCTGCTCGCCGATCTGCGTCGCCGGGATCGTCTGCTTGAACTCGTAGACCTGCAGCCCGTCGAGGTCGGCGGTGCCGGTGAACTCGGCCGGGAGCGCCTTGGCGATCGTGTCGTCGAAGTAGTCGTAGCTCTTCTGCTGCACGTCGAACGGGAACTTCAGCGGGTTGATGCCCTGCCAGTCCACCTTGTCGCCGTCGACGTTGGCGTCGCAGCAGTTCGACACGACCGACGTGACGCGGTTGAACGCCACGCGCATGGTGCCGGCGGAGATGGTGACGTTCTTGTCGTCCACGGTGTTGGAGAACGAGTCGTAGATCGCGAGGTCGTCGGCCTTGGCCTGCTCCTGCTGGGAGGCCGACACGTCGCCGCGGGTCGTGCGCGTGGACTTCAGCGGCACGTTGGTGCGGTTCGGGTCGCCGCCGGTGGCCAGCGCGCTCGGGTCGAAGAGCTGCTCCGCGGTGCCGGCGGCGGTGGTCGTGGAGATGCCTCCGGTGCTCTCGCCGGGCACGAGCGGAGCCTTGGCGAGGGCGGGCACGGCGTAGAACTTCAGCAGTGCTGCCAGGACCAGAAGGAACGTCCCGAGACCTACCAGGACGATGCCCAGTCCGCGCTTCATGCCGTCTCCTTCGACGAGTGTTGCGCGGACGTTAGCGGAAACGAACGCTGCTGTGTCAGGTTTGTGGCCCACAAGTTACCGGCGAGTCGCATCCGTCCGCTCAGCCGGACGCGCCGACCTCCACGGAGGTGAGGCAGACCGCCTGACCGGCGTCGAGGCCCCCGAGGACGACCGCCCGTCCGGCCAGCGACGTGGGCACGAGCAGGTAGCCCACCCGGTCGCGCAGGTCGACCTCCCAGCGGCCGACCGAGGACTCGACGACGACGGTGACGTCGTCGGCGGTGTACCACCCGATGCGCAGCGTCTGGACACCCGCGCCGCCCGTCGGCGGCGAGCTCGGCACCGCGATGCGGACCGGCCGACCGCGCAGCGGGATGCCGCAGCCGGCGGAGCCGACCGGGCCGCCCGCGGTCGGCACGAAGACGGCGGGCTCGGGGCGACCGACGCCGTCGAGGCGCCCCCACCGGACCGCCGGCTGCCCGACTCGGGCGGGGGGGCCCCCCCACGCCCGGCGCAGCAGGTTGCGAACCTTCTCGTACAGCGCGATCGAGATGTGGCCGCCGTCGAGCGGCAGCAGCGGGATCAGGTTGAACGCGCCGACGAAGAAGTTGAAGCCGGCGACGAGGCCGACGAGCATGGCCGACTTCTCGGCCAGCGCGATCTGGTCGGAGGCGGTCACCTCACCGGCGATGCGGCCGCCGCCCACGATGCTGACCGGGCTGTCGAGCGAGCGCTGCTCCACCCCGACGATGGACAGCCCGACGTGCCAGACCTTGACCGGCAGGGTGACCAGGGCCTTGGCCGTCTCACCGGCCATGGTGCCCATCTGCTGGAGGGTATAGATCGGACCGCCGGTCACC
>JBGAJT010000321.1:0-3812 GCA_044224785.1 Candidatus Nanopelagicales bacterium
CACGGCCTCCCGCGCCCCCGGCTGCTGGAACTCACCCGCCGGTTCGGCGACGTGCAGGCGGAGGTGCGCCGGCGCCGCGGCCAGGGGGAATACGGCTTCTACGGGCTGGGCAGCCAGGACGCGTCGGTGCAGCAGATCCGGCGCTTTGCCGACGGGGTGGGACAGGCGTTCGATCACGTCCTGGTGCTCGGCATCGGCGGCTCCGCGCTCGGGATGAAGGCGCAAGTGCGCGCCTACGGGGAGACGGCGTTCGTGGCGAACTTCGATACCGAGCGCACCCACGACGGCGTGGCGCGGCAGTGGTTCCGCGCGGACGGCGTGCTCGCGTGGCTCCCGTTGCCGGGGCGGCGCATGTCGATCGTCTGGTCGGCGCGCGAGCCCCTGGCGGCCGAGCTCGCCGCGCTCGGCGAGCGAGGCGAGGGTGCGCACCGTGATGCTCTGCGCGTCGACCAGGAAGTGACGGCGCAGGGCGCCGCGGGTGTCGGACATGCCCCAGCCGTCGGTGCCGAGCGTGGCGTAGTCGGACGGGATCCAGGCGCGGATCATGTCCTGCAGCTCGCGCACGTAGTCCGAGACGCCGACCACCGGGCCGGGACGGCCGGCGAGGCGCTGGGTGACGTACGCCGTGCGCTGCTCGCCGGTGGGGTCGAGCAGGTTGTGCTTGTCGGCGTCGAGACCGTCGCGGCGCAGCTCGGTCCACGAGGTGACCGACCAGACGTCGGCGTGCACGCCCCACTCCTCGCGGAGCAGCCGCTGCGCCTCGAGCGCCCACGGCACCGCGACGCCCGACGCGAGCACCTGCGCCCGCGGGCCCTCGGCAGCGGGGTCGGCGGGGGAGAGCAGGTGCAGGCCGCGCACGATGCCCTCGGCGTCGACGCCCTCGGGCTCGGCCGGCTGCACGTAGGGCTCGTTGTACATCGTCAGGTAGTAGAAGACGTTCTCCGGGTCGTCGCCGTACATGCGGCGCAGCCCGTCCTTGACGATGTGGCCGATCTCGTAGCCGTACGCCGGGTCGTACGCGACGACCGCCGGGTTGGTCGCCGCCAGGACGTGGGAGTGCCCGTCCTCGTGCTGCAGGCCCTCGCCGTTGAGCGTCGTCCGACCGGCGGTGGCGCCGAGCACGAAGCCGCGCGCCATCTGGTCCATCGCCGCCCAGAAGGCGTCGCCGGTCCGCTGGAAGCCAAACATCGAGTAGAAGATGTAGATCGGGATCATCGGCTCGCCGTGCGTCGCGTACGACGACCCGACCGCGGTGAACGACGCGACCGACCCGGCCTCGTTGATGCCCTCGTGCAGGATCTGGCCCGACGTCGACTCCTTGTAGGCCAGCACCAGGTCGCGGTCGACCGAGGTGTAGGTCTGGCCGTGCGGCGAGTAGATCTTCGCCGTCGGGAACATCGAGTCCATGCCGAAGGTGCGGGCCTCGTCGGGGATGATCGGCACGAAGCGCGGGCCGATCTCGGGGTCGCGCATGAGGTCCTTGAGCAGGCGGACGAACGCCATCGTCGTCGCGATCTGCTGCTTGCCCGAACCGCGCTTGACGACCTCGTAGACCTTGTCGCCGGGGAGGACGAGGGCTTTGGACGCCGTGCGGCGCTGCGGAACGGGACCGCCGAGCTCGCGACGGCGCTCCTGCATGTACTGGATGACCTCGCTGTCCTGCCCCGGGTGGTAGTAGGGCGGCAGGTACGGGTCGAGCTGCTCGTCGTCGATCGGGATGTGCAGCGTGTCGCGGAACTTCTTGAGGTCGTCGACGGTCAGCTTCTTCATCTGGTGGGTCGCGTTGCGTCCCTCGAAGTGGCTGCCGAGCGTCCAGCCCTTGATGGTCTTGGCGAGGATGACGGTGGGCTGGCCCTTGTGCTGCGTGGCCGCCGCGTAGGCGGCGTACATCTTGCGGTAGTCGTGACCGCCGCGGGACAGCGCCCAGATCTCGTCGTCGGTCCAGCCCTCGACCATCTTGCGGGTGCGCGGGTCGCGGCCGAAGAAGTGCTCGCGGATGAACGCGCCGTCCTCGGCCTTGTAGGTCTGGTAGTCGCCGTCGGGCGTGCGGTTCATGAGGTTCACGAGCGCGCCGTCGGAGTCCTTGGCGAGCAGCTCGTCCCACTTGCGGCCCCAGACGACCTTGATGACGTTCCAGCCGGCACCGCGGAAGAACGACTCGAGCTCCTGGATGATCTTGCCGTTGCCGCGGACCGGTCCGTCGAGGCGCTGCAGGTTGCAGTTGATGACGAACGTGAGGTTGTCGAGCTCCTCCTGCGCCGCGAGCTGCAGGGCGCCGCGGCTCTCGACCTCGTCCATCTCGCCGTCGCCGAGGAACGCCCACACCCGCTGCTCGCTGGTGTCCTTGATCCCGCGGTTGTGCAGGTACTTGTTGAAGCGCGCCTGGTAGATCGCGTTGAGCGGGCCGAGGCCCATCGACACGGTCGGGAACTCCCAGAACTCCGGCATGAGGCGCGGGTGCGGGTACGACGACAGGCTGCCCTGCGGGTGCGAGAGCTCCTGGCGGAACCCGTCCATCTGCTCCTCGGTGAGGCGGCCCTCGAGGAACGCGCGCGCGTACATGCCGGGGGAGCCGTGGCCCTGGAAGAAGACCTGGTCGCCGCCGCCGGGGTGGTCCTTGCCGCGGAAGAAGTGGTTGTAGCCGACCTCGTACAGCGTCGCGGTCGAGGCGTAGGTCGAGATGTGGCCGCCGACGCCGACGCCGGGCCGCTGCGCGCGGTGCACCATGATCGCCGCGTTCCAGCGGGCGAGGCGGCGGATCTCGCGCTCGACGTTCTCGTCGCCGGGGAACCAGGGCTCGCGCTCGGGCGGGATCGTGTTGATGTAGTCGGTGCTGCGCAGGCTCGGGACGCCGACGTTCTGCTCGGCGGCGCGGCGCAGGAGCGACAGCATGATGTAGCGCGCGCGGTACGGACCGGCGTTCGCGACGAGGGCGTCGAAGGAGTCGATCCACTCGCCGGTCTCGTCGGGGTCGACGTCGACGTACTGGGTGGGGAGCCCGCCTGCCAGCAGGGGCTCGCGGTCGCGTCCGGGTGCCACGGTGAGTTCTCGCTCCTCGGGTTGCAAGGAAGGGGTTCGCGCGGGGGCGCCGTTGCCCTCGTGGTTCGTGCGTCGAACGGGCGCCGACCGGGGTCGCCGGGGACGCGCACCCCCAATCCTGCCGGTTACCCGCCGGTCAGGTGCAACCGGTGGCGTCCGAGGGGCCGCGCGGGTCCGCCCGGCGGTATCGCTGCAGGTCGCAGGCGACGCGCCGAGAGGCGGAACAGGCCGTTGTGCTTGCGCGCGGTGCTCGCGGTCGGATGGACTACGCCTGGCACGGCGGGCCGGGGGGCTCCGCCGGCGAGATGAACACGGAGGATGTCGTGACCGCCACCGCGCCAGACGCGGACGACCGGCGCAGCGCTGCGCTCAAGCTGGGGATCGCTCCCGGGCTTGTGGTGCAGGAGATGGGCTGGGACGAGGACGTCGACGAGACGCTGCGCGAGTCGGTGGTGGTGGTCGCGGGCTCCGAGCTCGTCGACGAGGACTACGACGACGTCGTCGACGTCGTGCTGCTGTGGTGGCGCGACGAGGACGGCGACCTGGTGGACGCGCTCGTCGACGCGATCGCGATCCTCGCCGACCAGGGCGTCGTCTGGCTGCTGACCCCCAAGCCCGGCCGCGACGGCCACGTCGAGGCCTCCGACATCTCCGACGCCGCCCCCACCGCGGGCCTGCAGGCCACCAGCACCGTGAGCGCCAGCCGGGAGTGGCAGGGCACCCGGCTCGTGGCCCCCCGGGCTGCCCGCCGCTGATCCTTCGTCGTCGCGGAC
>JBGAJT010000322.1:0-3740 GCA_044224785.1 Candidatus Nanopelagicales bacterium
GCTCGCGTGGCTGCGTCGCGGTGCGCCGGCGCGCACGAGCAAGCCGAAGTTCCGCATCGACGCCGCCAACGACCTCATCGCCGATGAGCCGCCGCCGCGCGACCGCCTCGCGCTGGAGAAGTTCGCCACCGCGCGCCTGGGCAAGCAGGTCTACGACCTCGAGGACCTCACCCTCGCGCCGGCCGTCGGCGCGGAACCCGTCCTGCGCGACCAGACCTGGCGGCTCGGTCCCGGTGACCGCGTCGGCGTCCTCGGCGCGAACGGCGCCGGCAAGACGACGCTGCTGCGGCTTCTCAACGCAGCTCACGACGGCAAGCTCGACCTCGGCCCCGACGAGGCCGGCGCCGCGGTCGGCGACCCGTGGGCACCGCCCGACGTCCGCGCGGGATCCGTGCGCGTGGGTCAGACCGTGCACGTCGCGCACCTGTCGCAGGCGCTCGCCGAGATCGACCCCGCCGAGCGCGTGCTCGAGTCGGTGCAGCGGCAGGCGCAGTTCGTCGACGTCGGCGGCCGCGACGCTTCGAGCCCGACGTGGAACGCGCGCACGGCGGTCGCTGCTGGCCAGACCGGTCGCTCGGTGTCCGCGCAGTCGCTGCTCGAGAGCTTCGGCTTCGTCGGCGACAAGCTCTCGACCAGGCTCGGCGACCTGTCCGGCGGCGAACGTCGACGCCTGCAGCTGCTGCGCCTGCTCGTCGGCGGCCCGAACGTGCTGCTGCTCGACGAGCCGACCAACGACCTCGACGTCGAGATGCTCACGGTCCTCGAGGACCTGCTCGACACCTGGCCCGGCACCCTCGTCGTCGTCAGCCACGACCGGTACTTCCTCGAGCGCACGACCGACGACCTCTATGCGCTGCTCGGCGACGGCGCCCTGCGCCACCTCGTCGGCGGCGTCGACGAGTACCTCGACCGCCGGCGTGCCGCGGGGCGCGCTGCCGCCGCACCGGCTGCTGCGTCGTCGACCACCGCGGCGTCGTCCTCGGAGGCCGCGGCGCCGCGGATGTCGGGCGGCGAGGCGCGGGCCGCGCGCAAGGAGCTGACCCGGATCGAGCGGCGCACCGAGAAGCTGCGCACGGAGGAGGACCGCCTCCACACCGCGCTCGCCGACGCCGCGACCGACCACGAGAAGGTGCTCGCCCTCGACGCCGAGCTGCGCGCCGTCGTCGCCGAGCGCGAGGACCTCGAGGAGCAGTGGCTCGAGCTCGCCACCACCCTCGAGGACTGACCGTTATCGCGAGGGGGTGCGCAGTGCGACCTCCACGGCTATGTAGGTCGTCTCGTCGTCGATCAGGTCGGCGAGCTTCTCGGGGGTGAGAGGGCGGTGGAGGTACGCGACGTCGTGACGGCTCGAGTCCACCACTCCCGCGAGCCACTCGAAGTTCTCGAACGCGGTGGGAGTGCTGCGCTCTCGTCGGGCCTCGTGTACGAAGTCGCCCAGGAGCACCCAGAACATGACGCTGTCGGACCCGCCGTTGTCGATGAGCATCTCGCGGTCCATGTGGCCGACGCGGACGAGGCTGCCGACCTTCTCCCAGAAGGCGGCGATCCGCCAGGCCGCGTTGATGGTGATGGTCGGCTCGCCGTCGCGGATCCCCTCGTAGAGGCGCAGGCGCTGGCGCGACAGCCGCTCGGACTCCCACTCGGACAGGACCTCGTTGACCTGCTGGGTCTCCTTGACCGCGGTCTGCAGCCGGAGCTCACGGAAGATCGCGAGGAGGCTGACGATCACGGCGATCGTGCTCAGCATCGTCCAGAACCACTCCGACGACGGGCCGAGCAACGACGAGCCTGCTGGGTCGAACCACGTCATGACCGCTCCCCGACTCCTGGCCGCAGGCCGTCCCGCGGCTCGAGTCGATCATCGGGCTACGAGCGCTGCGCGGGGTACCCGTTCCGTCGGTTCCTCGTGTGGGGGAGACTCGCGAGGTGGAGCGGGAGGTCGTGCTGCGGACGGCGCGGCTGGTCGTGACGGCGTGGGACGCCGAGGACCTCGACGACCTGCACCGGATGCACTCCGACCCCGCGACGATGCGCTTCATCGGCGGCCGTCCGGAGACCCGCGCCGAGTCGCAGACGCGTCTCGAGCGCTACCTCGACGAGCAGAGCACCCGTGGCTGGACGAAGTGGCGCGTCACCACGACCGACGATCGTTTCGTGGGGCGGGCCGGCTTCGGCGACTACGACGACGACCGCGAGCTCGGCTACACGTTCGCCCGTGCGTGGTGGGGCCAGGGCTTCGCGACCGAGGCCGCGACCGCGCTCGTCGACTGGCACCGTGAGCACCCGGCGTCGCGCGCGTCGGATCGGGGCGGGCAGATGGGCCTGTGGGGCTACGCCGACCTCGACAACCTCGCCAGCGTCCGAGTCCTGGCGAAGGCAGGTCTGCGCTTCGTCGAGACCCGGCAGGCGTTCGGCACCCCCTGCGCCTTCTTCCGCCTGGACGAGGTACCTCGGACCGACGGCACCGTCACGGGCTAGCCTCACGGGCTATGGCTGAGGTGCGGGAGACGGACACGCTGGTGATCGGCGCGTCGGCGGCGGGGCTCGCTGCGGCGGCCTGCCTCAAGGAGTCAGGGGTCGCCTTCGAGGTCCTCGAGCGCGAGGACTCCGTGGGCACGGCGTGGCGCCACCACTACGACCGGCTGCACCTGCACACGCCGAAGTCGGCGTCGTCGCTGCCCGGTCTGCCGATGCCGCGGCACTGGCCGCGCTACCCGAGCCGCGACCAGGTGGTGCAGTACCTCGAGCACTACGCCGGCCATCACGGCATCGCGCCGCACTTCGGCACCGACGTCACATCGATCGTCCGCGAGGGCGGTGCGTGGACCGTGACCACCAGCGACGGCACCTGGCGGGCGCAGAACGTCGTGGTCGCCACCGGCGCCACGCGACGCCCGGTCCGTCCGACGTGGGACGGCATGGACACCTACGCCGGCGACCTCCTGCACTCGAGCGAGTACCGCAACGGCGAGCAGTGGCGCACGCGCACCGTCCTCGTCGTCGGCTTCGGCAACTCGGCGTGCGAGCAGGCGATCGACCTCGTCGAGCACGGGGTGGTCGCGCACATGGCGGTGCGGTCCGCGGTGAACGTGCTCCCGCGCGACGTGTTCGGCGTCGTACCGGTCCTTCAGCTCGGCATCGTGATGCGCCACCTGCCGCCGCAGGTCGCCGACGTCATGGCCGCGCCGATGGTCGCGGTGACCGTCGGCGACGTCGGCAAGGGCACCGGCCTGCAGAAGCTGCCCTACGGCCCCAACACCCAGATCGCGCAGGACAACCACATCCCGCTGCTCGACATCGGGACGATGGAGCACATCCGCGCCGGGCGCATCACGATCCACCCCGGCATCGAGCGGTTCACCGAGAAGGGCGTGGTCTTCACCGACGGCACCTGGCTCGACTGCGACGCCGTCGTCCTGGCCACGGGCTACGAGCCCGCGATCGCCGACTTCCTGCCCGAGTGGCGCACGGTCTGCGGCGACGACGGCCGCCCGCGCATCTCCGGCGGTCCCACTGCACTGCCCGGCCTCTACTTCTGCGGCCAGTACGTCGCACCGTCGGGGATGCTGCGCGAGATGGGGATCGAGGCGCGACGCATCGCCGCCGACATCAGCGGTACGCCGCAGCCGAACCTGCTCGACCGCGCGAAGGCCCTCGTCCGCCGCTGACCCTCAGGTTGATGTGTGCCCACGCTGGCCTCTAGTCCAGCCTGGACACACATCAACGGTGGATGCCGCGCC
>JBGAJT010000323.1:0-3692 GCA_044224785.1 Candidatus Nanopelagicales bacterium
ACTCGGTCTCGCCGTGGCGCACGACCAGGATCCGCCCGCGGGTCAGCTTCATGGCCTCAGCGTGCCAGCAGCCGGAGCGCGGCGCGGGCGTCTTGCCGGGTCAGGCGCCGAGCGCGTAGAGCACGACGGCGCTCGCCGCCGCGACGTTGAGGCTGTCGACGCCGGCCGACATCGGGATGCGCACCGTCGCGTCGCACCGGGCCAGCGCGGCAGCGGTGAGCCCCTCCCCCTCGGTGCCGAGGAGCACGGCCACCGGAGCCGCGAGGTCGGCGTCCCGCAGGGACAGACCGGCCGGGTCCGGCGACATCGCGAGCGTGCGGAAGCCCCGGGCACGCAGGGCGTCGAGGCAGTCCGGCCACGGCTCCGCGCGGGTCCACGGCACCGCGAGCACGGCACCCATCGAGACCTTCACACTGCGCCGGTAGAGCGGGTCGGCGCACTCCGGGCTCACCAGCACGGCGTCGATGCCGAGCGCCGCGGCGTTGCGGAACACAGCACCGACGTTGGTGTGGTCGACGAGGTCCTCGAGCACCAGCACCCGTTGCGCACCCTCGAGCACGGCGTCCGGCGACGGCAGCGGCCGGCGCTGCAGCGACGCGAGCGCACCGCGGTGCACGCGGTAGCCGGTGACGGCCTGCAGGACGTCGTCGTCGGCGACGTAGACCGGGCAGTCGTGGTCGGCGAGCTCGCCCTGCAGCGCGTCCAGCCACTTCCGTGCGGTCAGCACCGCCCGCGGTCGGTAGCCGGCGCGCAGGGCGCGCAGGATGACCTTCTCCCCCTCCGCGAGGAAGAGCCCCTCCTCCGGCTCGCGCACGCGCCGGAGCGCGACGTCGGTGAGCGCGGTGAAGTCGGCAAGCCGCGGGTCGTCGGCCGAGTCGACCGGGACGAGCACCGACACGTCAGACCGTCACTGCATCAGCCGTCAGCCGTCAGCCCTCGACCGCGGGTCGCTCCGCCTCCGCCTCGAGCGGGCCGTCGGCAGGTGCGGCACCAGGCGGGCGCAGGAATGCGGACCCGAGGTGGTCCATCGCCTTGGTGAGCTCGGCCGGCACGACCCAGACCTTGTTGGCCGTGCCGTTCGCGATCGTCGGCAGCGCCTGGATGTACTGGTAGGCCAGCACCTGCGCGTCGGCGTCGCCGGCGTGGATCGCGTCGAACACCTTCTGGATGGCCTCGGCCTCGCCCTGGGCGCGCAGGACGCGGGCCTGGGCGTCGCCCTCGGCGCGCAGGATGGCGGACTGCTTCTCGCCCTCCGCGGTGAGGATCTGCGACTGCTTGAGGCCCTCGGCCTGCAGGATGTTCGCGCGCTTCTCGCGCTCGGCGCGCATCTGCTTCTCCATCGTGTCCTGCACGCTCGCGGGCGGGTCGACCGCCTTGAGCTCGACGCGGTTCACGCGGATGCCCCACTTGCCGGTGGCCTCGTCGAGGACTCCGCGGAGCGCGTTGTTGATCTCCTCGCGGGAGGTCAGCGTCCGCTCGAGGTCCATGCCGCCGATGACGTTGCGCAGGGTCGTGACGGTCAGCTGCTCGATACCGGTGATGGGACTGGCGATCTCGTACATCGCCGCCTTCGGGTCGGTCACCTGGAAGTAGATGACCGAGTCGATGTTCACGACGAGGTTGTCCTCGGTGATCACCGGCTGCGGCGGGAAGGAGACGACCTGCTCGCGCATGTCGACGAGCGGCTTGAGCCGGTCGACGTAGGGCACGAGGAGCGAGAGCCCCGGGCTGAGCGTGCGCTGGTAGCGACCGAGGCGCTCGACGATGCCGGCTCGTGCCTGGGGCACGATCCGCACCGCCTTCGCGATGGTCACCAGCACGATGACGATGACGAGCAGCGCGACGATCAGAGTCGCGATGGCTCCGCCACTGAGATCCACGAGGTCCCCTCCCCTAGTTGCCGCGCGGTCAGCCGACCAGCGCGGTGGCGCCCGAGATCTCGATGACCCGGACGGACTCGCCGGGCGCGAACTCGCTCTGCCCGTCGTACGCACGTGCCGACCAGATCTCGCCCGAGATCTTCACCCGGCCGTCGCGGCCCGTGACCTCGGCGAGCACCTCGGCCTCGGCGCCCACGAGCGCCGCGACGCCCGTGCGGATCGACGAGGGCGTGTGCAGGTGCCGACGGGCGACGGGTCGTACGCCGAGGATGAGCACGAGCGAGACCAGCGCGAACGCCGCGACCTGGAACGGCGCGCCGCCCCCGAGCGCTGCGACGACAGCCGCACTGGCCGCGCCTCCGGCGATCATGCCGAACACCAGGCTCGTGGTGAGCAGCTCCGCGACCACGAGCACTCCTGCAGCGATCAGCCACAAGATCCAGGCGTCCATGATCCGATCGTAGGCCCGCGGGGCCTCGCGTGTATCGGACGTTCAGCGGGCGCGCGCCGACCAGCGGTCCGCGCGGCGCTCGACGTCGAGCGCGATCCCGAACGCCTCGCTCACCAGGTCGGCGGTCAGGACGTCCTCGATGGCGCCCGCCGCGACCACCCCGCCGGACCGGAGGAGCAGCGCGTGGGTGAAGCCCACAGGGATCTCCTCGAGGTGGTGGGTGACCAGCACGGTCGTCGGTGCCTCGTCGTCGGCGGCGATCCGCCCGAGCCGGCGCACGAGGTCCTCGCGGCCGCCCACGTCGAGGCCCGCGGCGGGCTCGTCGAGCAGCAGCAGCTCGGGATCGGTCATGAGCGCGCGCGCCACCTGCACCCGCTTGCGCTCGCCCTCGGACAGCGTGCCGAACGTGCGGTCGGCGAACCCCGCCATGCCGACCTGGTCGAGGAGCCACAGGGCACGTCCGTGGTCGCCGCCCTCGTACCGCTCGCGCCAGCGACCGGTGACGGCGTACGCCGCCGTGACCACGACGTCGGACACCTGCTCGTGCGGCGGGATGCGCTCCGCCAGGGCTGCGCTCGCGAGGCCGATGCGGGGCCGGAGCTCGAAGACGTCGGTGCGGCCGAGCAGCTCGTCGAGCACCTCGACGCTGCCGCGGGTGGGGTGCAGGAGGGTGGCGGCCAGGGCGAGGATCGTGGTCTTGCCGGCGCCGTTGGGTCCCAGCACGACCCAGCGCTCGCCCTCCGCGACGTCCCACGACACGTGGTCGACGATCGGGACGCCGCCGCGGACCACGACGACGTCGACGAACCGCAGGACGTCGCTCACCCGCCGAACACTAACCGCGCCCGGGCGGCGCCTAGGGTTGCGGGGTGCTCGTGTCCCGCCGCGCAGGAACCCTGACCGCCTTCGGCAACGCCGCCCTGCTCGGGCTCGGCGGCCTCGACGAGGCGGCAGACGCCGTGACCGGCTCGGACGCGCTGCACCGGGTCGTCGACCTCCCGGGCGAGGACGGTCCGGTGTCGCTCGCGCTCGCGCTCGGCCGGCTGCGCACCCTCGGTGTCACGGGCCTGCGCCTCGTGCTCCCGGAGCCGGGCGACCTCGTCGGACTTCCGGGACCGTCGTCGTTCTCGACCGCGGCCCTCGCGCGCGGCGACATCGTCGAGGTGGAGGGCATCCGCGGCAGGGTCAGCAACATCGGCGGCCGCTGCTGCCTGGTGAGCCGCGCCGACGGCGTCGACATGCTGATCCCGAACAGCAGCTTCCTCGAGAAGAGCGTGACGAACTGGACGCTGTCGGACCGGAAGCTGCGCTTCGGCGTGAATGTCGGTGTCGCCTACGGCGCGCCGCTGCCGGAGGCCATG
>JBGAJT010000324.1:0-3664 GCA_044224785.1 Candidatus Nanopelagicales bacterium
GTCGGCCGGCCGGCTCAGCAGCGTCTTGCGCGCCGCCTTGGTCGGCTTCGAGACGCGGCGGTTGCCGGAGGTGGACATGATCGATGTCAGGCTCAGCACGCGCTGCGGGAACTTTGCCGCCAGCACCTGCGCGATCATGCCGCCCATCGAGGCGCCGACGACGTGCGCCCGTTCCAGTCCCAGCCGATCCATCAGGCCGATGGTGTCGCCCGCCATGTCCTCCAGCGTATAGGGCGTACGCACCGGCAGGCCCAGCGCGGCGGCGGCCATGGCCAGCAGCAGGTTGCCGCGCTTCTTCCCGACCACGCGGCCCGACAGGCCGCAGTCGCGGTTGTCGTACCGGATGACGTAGCGGCCTCGCGCGGCCAGCTGGCGGCAGAAGTCCGCGTCCCAGCCGAGCAGCTGGGCACCGAAGCCCATGACGAGGAGGACGGCGGGGTCGGCCGGGTCGCCGAAGGTCTCGTACTCGACGTCGATACCTGTCGGGCTCACGGCGCGCATCGCATCCTGCTTCCCGTCGTAGCGATCGTGGTGGGTGACGCTGGTCCGAGCACGGTGGTGAGAGGGCGAACCGACGGTGATGCCGGGCTTCGTCGACATGGCTCACTCTATATGTCGAGATTGACATGTCAAACGGGACATCACTCGCTACTCTCATCCGCATGTCTCTGCGTCACGCGGTGCTCGGGCTCCTCGAACGCCGTCCCTCGACCGGCTACGAGCTGACCCGGACCTTCGACACGTCGCTGCGCGCGTCCTGGCACGCACGGCACAGCCAGATCTACCCCGAGCTCGCGACGCTGGAGTCGGCCGGCCTGGTGGAGGTCGTCGGACGCGGACCGCGCCGGAGCAAGACCTACGGGATCACCGCGGCCGGACGGACCGAGCTCCGACGCTGGCTGGTCGAGGAGGAGCCGGACCGTTCGCAGCGCAGCGAGAGCGGCCTCCGCCTCTTCCTCACGCCGCTGCTCGACCCTCGCGACAGGACAGCCGTCTACGAGCGCGACCTCGCTCACGTCGAGCAGGACCTCCTCGCGCTCGAGGAGCTGCGCCGGGGCATGGCGGCTGCCGCCATCCCTGAGGTGTTCGCTGCGCAGGTCGATCTCGGCATCCGCATCAACGGCGTCCTGCGGGACTGGCTGGGGGAGCAGATCGCCAGCGCCGGCGCTCAGGAAGGGTCAGGGCGATGATCACGCGCACCTACCGGGTTCTGGTGACCGGTCAGTTCACCGCTACGACGCCGGCCGTCCGTGACCGGCTCCGCGCCGAGCAGGCCGACCACGACGTCTTCCTCTCCGCCTTCTCGCCGGAGGGGACGTTCACCTACGCCCCGAGCCTGACGCGCTTCACCCTGCGCTACCTGCTGGAGGTCACCGAGGGGTCCGTGCCGGCAGCGGACGAGAGCGCCGTCGTCGAAGGCGAGCTGCTGGCGTCGGACTATCTCGAGACGCGGGGCATCAGCCACCAGCCGTTGTCGGTCTCCGCCGTGTGCCTGCAGGACGTCAAGGTGAAGCCGCGTCGGTGACGGCGGGCCGGTCCGGCTGGTCCGCGAACGAGGGGCGCGGCGCGCCGTTCCCGGACATGGGAGACCCCCGGGCTGGCACCGTCGGGCGTCTCGAGGACGTCGACGGAGATCGGCTGGACGTGCCGACACCCGGGGGTCCGGTGGCTGCCGTGGATTGCCGCGCCAGGGACGGCGCGACCTCGCGGTCAGCGGGCTGCCCGTGGCTTAGCGGCGAGCCACCTCACGCGTCCGAAGCGTATGCAAAACGGACCACCTCCTCTCCCGTGTAGGACGACCGTACGTCCTTCTGCCACCGGCGCAACCCTGAATTTCGGAGATGCGCTCCACCAGTGGGGAAGCCCAGCCACCTCTTGGGCGGCCTGGGGCACCTTCATCCGGGATGGAGGGGAGTGGGTCAGGGGAGGAAGGGGAGGTGGCCGGCGAGGAAGTAGTAGCCGACGAACGCGAACGCGTCGATGAAGAAGTGCGCCCACAGGAAGGGCATGACGCGGCCCCAGCGGCGGAACAGGATCGCGAAGAGCGTGCCCATCGCGAGGTTGCCGAGGAACCCGCCGAAGCCCTGGTAGAGGTGGTACGCCGCGCGCATGAAGGCGCTGGACCCGACCTGCTGCCACGGCTTCCAGCCCAGCTGTGCGGTGCGGTGCACGAAGTACGCGAGGACGATGACCTCTTCGAGGATCGCGTTGTAGGCCGCCGACATCAGCAGGATGAACGGCGTCCACCAGTCCTTCTGCGCGGTGACCGCGGCGAGGCGGACGTTCCAGCCCATGTTGTAGGCGAAGACGTAGAACACCAGACCGGTGACGCCGACGACGAGCGCGATGACCGCGCCCTTGAGCACGTCCTTGGGCCACTCCCGCATGTCGAGGCCGATGGCGCGACGGCCCTCGCCGCTGCGGCGCAGCAGGTGCACCACGAGCAGGACCGGCACGAGCGGGAGCAGGGTGTAGGTCAGCTGGTAGAGCACGTCGAGCCACGGCCGGTCGACGACGAAGTTGCTGACGAGCGACTGCGACTGCGACGCGAGCGTCTGCCCCTTGGTGAGGCTGTCGACGAGGGAGATGAGCGACTTCAGCGCGCTGGCCGCGATGGAGACGAAGAGCACCAGCCACAGCTCGGCCTTGAGCGTGGCGCGGTCGGGGGCCGAGCCCACCCAGCCCGGCTCGGCCGGGACTGGCTGGGCCAGCGCGCGGCCCGACGTCGCCGACAGCCAGCGGATCCCGCGGCTCGGCGGAGCACCCGGCAGGTCGAGGGGCTCGGCGTACGACGGGACGTCGGCGGCCTGGTCCGGGTCCGGGGCCGGCAGCGCCGAGTCGGCGCCCTCGGGCTGGTCCTCGTGCGTCACAGCGGTCATCCTCGCCCACTCGCCCCCGCAGGCGGGGAATCGCCGCCGATCCCGCGGCGTTGGTCCTCGTGTCCGAAAGCCTCGACGTCCGCAGGGGCGCCGCGGTTCCCTCTGCGCGAGAATGGCCGACATGCTGCCGGAGTCGCTGTACGACATCGTGTCCGACGACCTCGATCTCGAGGCGCCGGTGCTCGTGCACGCACTGGCCGGCTTCCTCGACGCCGGAGGCGCCCGAGCGCTCGCCGTCGGCCACCTCCTCGCGGCGCACGAGAGCCGGACCGTCGCGGAGTTCGACGTCGACGCGCTCTACGACTACCGCGCGCGCCGTCCGCGCCTGGTGTTCGACACCGACCACTACGCCTCGATCGACTACCCCGAGCTCCTGCTCAGCGAGGTGCGCGACGAGCGCGGCCAGGGCTTCCTCGTCCTGCACGGCCCGGAGCCCGACTTCGGCTGGCGAGCGTTCAACGCCGCGGTCGTGGCGCTCGTCGAGCGGTTCGGCGTACGCCGCACCATCGGCATGGCCGCCATCCCGTGGCCCGCACCGCACACCCGCCCGGTCGGCGTCACCGCGCACGCGACGAACCCGGAGCTCGTCGCCGGTCGGCCCACGTTCGTCGGCGCGATCGAGGTCCCCGGGCACCTCGCCGGCGCGCTCGAGCTCGCGCTGGGCGACGCCGGCCACGAGGCGATGGGCTTCGCCGCCCACATCCCGCACTACCTCACCCAGGTCGAGTTCCCGCGCGCCGCGGTCGCGCTGCTCGAGGAGGTGGCGGTCGCGGGCGACCTCGCCC
>JBGAJT010000325.1:0-3654 GCA_044224785.1 Candidatus Nanopelagicales bacterium
GACGGACCACGTGACGTTCGTGTTCATGCTCGCGGGCATCGTGCTGATCACGGTGGTCGCCCTGCTGGCCGTCGGCCGACTCGGCGAGCTTCCCGACACCACGCCCGACCGCGCCCCGCTCGCGCTGCCCGAGGACCGTCCCCTGGCCAAGGCCGACGTCGACGACGTCCGCTTCGCCACGGGCCTGCGCGGCTACCGGATGGACGAGGTCGACGAGGTGCTCGACCGCCTCGCCGACGAGGTCTCGGCCCGCGACGCCCGGATCGCCGAGCTCGAGGACCGCGTCGCGCGGATGGGCGTCCCGCGCCCGGCGCCGACCCAGGAGTGACCGGCCTCGTCGTCGGCGACGACGGCCTGCCCCGCTGCGGCTGGGGCGCCTCCACCCCCGACTACGTCGTCTACCACGACACCGAGTGGGGCCGGCCGGTCCACGGCGACGTCGCGATCTTCGAGCGGCTCACCCTCGAGGCGTTCCAGTCCGGCCTGTCGTGGATCACGATCCTGCGCAAGCGCGAGTCCTTCCGCGCCGCCTTCGCCGGCTTCGACCTCGCCGCGGTCGCGGCGTACGGCGAGCGCGACCGCGAGCGGCTGCTCGCCGACGTCGGGATCGTGCGCAACCGGGCCAAGGTCGACGCCACGATCGCCAACGCCCGCGCCGCCCTGGCCCTGGTCGACGACGAGGGCGAGGGGGCGCTCGACCGCCTGGTCTGGTCCTTCGCCCCCGCCCCGCGCCGCCGACGTCCCGCGTCCTTCGCCGAGGTCCCCGCCACCTCCCCCGAGTCGGCCGCACTGGCCAAGGCGCTCAAGAAGCGCGGGTTCGTGTTCGTGGGCCCGACCACGGCCTACGCCGGGATGCAGGCGATGGGGCTGGTCGACGACCACCTCGCCGGCTGCCACGTCGCCGTCGGCTGAGACCAGGCCCGCTCAGGGCCGTTCGTCCGCTGCGGAGGGGGCGTGGTCGCGGGCACCCTGACCGATCAGGGATACTGGACCCCGCACATCTCGCGCCGGCTCGGACGGGCGCGACGACGAAAAGGGGTAAGCACATGGCTGCCATGAAGCCGCGGACGGGCGACGGCCCGCTCGAGGTCACCAAGGAGGGGCGCGGGATCGTCATGCGCGTCCCGCTCGAGGGCGGCGGCAGGCTCGTCGTCGAGCTCACCCCTGACGAGGCTCGCGACCTCGGCGCTCAGCTCTCGACGGTCGCCGGCTGACCAGCCGAGACCGCTCGCACGAAGGCCCCCTCCCGCTCGGGAGGGGGCCTTCGTCGTGCTCGGGGCGGTGCTGCTCGGGGCGGTGCTGCTCCGGCCGGCGCTGCTCGGGGCTGGAGCTGCGGGGTGCGGGGCCTACCGGCGTACGGCGGTGAGCAGGCCGTCGCCGACCGGGAGCAGGGCGACGAGGAACCGCTCGTCCTCCTGCAGCGCCGTGACGGCCCCGCGGATGGCGACGGTGTCGGGGTCGCGCTGGGCCGGGTCGGCCGTGCGGTCGTGCCAGAGGGCGTTGTCGATGGCCAGGACGCCGCCGGGGCGCAGCAGCCGCGCGGCCTGCTCGACGTAGTCGGCGTACTCGTCCTTGGCGCCGTCGGCGAGGACCAGGTCGTAGGAGGCGTCGGCCAGCCGGGGCAGCACCTCGAGGGCGCGGCCGGTGATGAGACGGGTCCGCGACGGGGCGACCCCCTCGGCCGCGAACGCCTCGCGGGCGTGGCGCTGGTGCTCGGCCTCGACGTCGACCGAGGTCAGGATCCCGTCGGCGTTCATCCCACGCAGGAGCCAGACGCCCGAGACGCCGGTCCCGGTGCCGATCTCGACGACGTGGCGCGCGTCGAGCAGGGCGGCCAGCAGGCGCAGGGCCGCGCCGCCGCCGGCCTGGATCGGCGCGCAGCCGACCTCCTCGGCGCGGGCGCGCGCCTCGGCGAGCACGGAGTCCTCGGCGACGTACGCCTCGGAGAACACCCAGGAGGTGCGGAAGGCGGCCAGGGCGCGGGAATCGAGGTCCACGGCGCGAGGCTAGCCCGTGCGGGGCCGCCGAGGGGCGGCGACCCTCCACGGGCCCGCGGACCGGAGCACGGACGGGAACCCTGGTCAGGGCCGGTTCGTCGTGCTGGGAGGACGGCTGTGCCGTACTTCTCAGCGTTCGCTCAGCGAGTCGTCGTTTACCGACGAGTACCCCCGGAGAGGAAGATGGAGACCACGACCGGAGGGACCAGCGACCTGGCCCTGCTCGTCCGGGACGGGGCCGACTCCGAGGAGCTGGGCACCATGGGCAGCGTTGACCCGACGTACGGCACGGAAGGCGCACCTCCTGCGCCCTACGCCGCACCGTCCTGGGACGACGTGGTCCGCGACCACGGCGCACGCGTCTACCGGCTGGCCTACCGGCTGACCGGCAACCAGCACGACGCCGAGGACCTGACGCAGGAGGTCTTCGTCCGCGTCTTCCGGTCGCTGTCGCAGTACACGCCGGGCACCTTCGAGGGCTGGCTGCACCGCATCACCACGAACCTCTTCCTCGACCAGGTCCGCCGCAAGGCCCGGATCCGCTTCGAGGGCCTCCCCGAGGACGCCGCCGACCGCCTCGCCTCGCGCGAGATCGGCCCGCAGCAGCTGCTCGACGACCGCACCTACGACGCCGACATCCAGGCCGCGCTCGACGCGCTGCCGCCGGACTTCCGGGTCGCCGTCGTCCTGTGCGACATCGAGGGCCTGACCTACGAGGAGATCTCCGAGCTGCTCGGCATCAAGCTGGGCACCGTGCGCTCCCGCATCCACCGCGGCCGGGCCGCGCTGCGCGACTCCCTCGCGCACCGCACGCCCCGCACCGCCTCGCGCCTCCCGAGCTCCGACGTCGAGCAGGGGGCCGGCCTGTCGTGACCGGACGCTGCCTCGGCGACCGCGTCGCCGACCTCGCCGACGGCCGGATGCCTCCGGCCGAGGCCGAGCGCGCCTTCGCCCACGTGGCGGCGTGCCCGGCCTGCCGCGCTGCGCTCGACGCGCAGCGCGCGGTGACGTCGGCGCTCGACGCGGCTCCCGCCCCGGCGCCGTCCCCCGACTTCCTGGCCCGCCTGTCGGTCATCCCCGAGATGGCCGGCCCCGAGCGGTCCGACGCACCCGTCCCGGCCGCCGCGATCCCGGCGCAGTCCGGGCCGGCCGGTGTCCGCCCCGCCGGTGCTGCCGGAGTGCGCCCGGGCACCGCCCGCCGCTCGCGCCGCCGCGTCGTGGTCGCGACCGCCGCGGGTGCCGCCGTCCTGGCGGTCGCCGCCGCCGTGGGGAGCACGAGCGCCGGGCTCGGCACCGTGACCCCGCCGCGCCCCAGCTTCGCTCCCGTCGTCGACACGTTCTCCGTCGAGCACTCGGTGTCGGTCGACACGATGCCGCTCTCCGGGCCGCACTACGAGACCGCCGCGTTCGGCACCGCGCCGTCGCCGGCGGCCTCGTCCAGCTCCGCGCCGTGAGCCGCCCGGCCGTCGTCGGGCTCGCGTGCGTGGGGGCCGCCACGCTGGCCCTGGGCACCCTCGCCCTCCTCGGCTGCAAGCCCGACGCTGACGGCGGCAACTCCGGCACGACGACGCCTGCCCCGGTCTGCCCAGGGGCCGACGAGGTCCGCTACGTCTCCGAGGATCCCGACACCTGCGCGGTGATCCGCTACACCTGCAAC
>JBGAJT010000326.1:0-3623 GCA_044224785.1 Candidatus Nanopelagicales bacterium
CGCCCCGCCAGCCCGATCCGCGTGCCTGCCGGGGCGGCCGCCGCCAGGTGCTCGGCGGTGAGGCGCCCGACGAAGCCGGTCGCGCCGAGGAGGACGACGTCGAGATCGCGGCGATCGGTCATGGCTCCACGGTGCCACGACCGGCGCGGCCGCGGGTGCGGACCGCTGTCAGCGGGTGATGCCCCGCTGCTGCAGCATCTCGGCCGAGCACGGCTGCACGAACAGGTGGTCGGAGAGGGAGAGCGGCGCGGTCGCGAGCGGGGCGTCGGCGGAGCCGCTGCGCACGAGGCACACCGACGTGTCCACGGACGTCGACGGTCCGGACGACGTCGAGACCACGAACTCGAGGTAGTACGTCGGTGCCTGCCCCGGGACCGCCAGGGCGGAGGTGACCTCGGCGAACAGGGTCGCCCCGGTCCCCAGATCGGCGCGACCCACGTCGGTGGTCCACACCGGGCCGATCT
Organism: Candidatus Nanopelagicales bacterium; assembly: GCA_044224785.1. Classification (GTDB taxonomy): domain Bacteria; phylum Actinomycetota; class Actinomycetes; order S36-B12; family CAIYMF01; genus Longivirga. Next base: position 465 of record JBGAJT010000326.1, read on the forward strand.
GGTTCGACTGCGGCGTCGCGATAGCCCACGAGAACGCCTCGAGGCTGCGCTCGCCGACCGGCAGGGCCGACTGGCGCTCGAGCTCCTGGACGGACTTGGTGATCGTCTGGTCCGCGAGCATCGCAGCCTGCGCCGAGGCGGCGGAGCCACGCGCGACCACGACGGCGGCCGCCACGAGGCCGACGACGAGCAGGAGGGCGAGGACGGCGACCAGGGGTCGCCGGGAGCGCGAGGGCGCTGCCGCCTCCTCGTCCGGGACGACCGGACCTGGGACGTCCGTGACCGATGACATGGCGCCTCCCCCGGGGACCTCAGGCCACCACGGTGGCACAGGGGGACGCCTGGGCGCGCGCCTCTTGCCCGGACCGGGCAGCCAGCACGGTCGTCGGGACCGCCTCGGATTACCGGGGTCCCGCGGCCCGCAGGTAGATTGGGGCTCACCGCCTGCGACTGGAAGGCCCCACGTGTCGGACACCCCTGGCATCCCTGACAAGTTCGCCGCGCTCGGGCTGACCTACGACGACGTCCTGCTTCTGCCGGGCGAGACCGACGTGGTCCCGGCGGAGGTCGACACGACCAGCCGGCTGACCCGCGAGATCTCCCTGCGCATGCCGCTCGTGTCGGCCGCGATGGACACCGTCACCGAGGCCCGGATGGCGATCGCGATGTCGCGCCAGGGCGGCCTCGGCGTCCTGCACCGCAACCTCTCGATCGAGGACCAGGCCTACCAGGTCGACCTCGTGAAGCGGACGCAGACCGGGATGATCTCCAACCCGATCACGATCCACCCGAAGGCGACCCTCGAGGAGCTCGACGAGCGCTGCGGGCAGTACCGCGTCAGCGGCCTCCCGGTCGTCGACGAGGACGGTGTGCTCCTCGGCATCGTCACCAACCGCGACCTGCGCTTCACGCCCGTCGCCGAGTGGTCGCACACGCTGGTCTCCGACGTCATGACGCCGATGCCGCTCGTCGTCGGCCACGACGGCATCTCGCGCGACGAGGCGACGCTGCTGCTGCGCCAGCACAAGCGCGAGCGCCTCCCGATCGTCGATGGGCACGGCCGCCTCACCGGGCTCATCACGGTGAAGGACTTCGTGAAGTCCGAGCAGTTCCCCAACGCCAGCAAGGACGCCGACGGCCGCCTCATGGTCGGTGCGGCGATCGGCTACTTCGGCGACGCCTGGGAGCGGGCGACCACGCTCGTCGAGGCCGGCGTCGACGTCCTCGTCGCCGACACCGCGCACGGCCACGTGCAGCTGCTCCTCGACATGGTGCGCCGCCTCAAGACCGACCCGCTCACGCGCCACGTGCAGCTGATCGGCGGCAACGTCGCGACCCGCGCCGGTGCGCAGGCTTTCGTCGACGCCGGTGCCGACGCCGTGAAGGTCGGCGTCGGTCCGGGCTCGATCTGCACGACCCGCGTCGTCACCGGTGTGGGCGCCCCGCAGATCACCGCCGTCTACGAGGCCTCCCTTGCGGCCCGGCCGGCCGGCGTACCCGTGATCGCCGACGGCGGCCTGCAGTACTCCGGCGACATCGCGAAGGCGATCGTCGCGGGCGCGGAGTCGGTGATGATCGGCTCGATGCTCGCCGGCTGCGACGAGAGCCCGGGCGACGTCATCTTCGTCAACGGCAAGCAGTACAAGTCCTACCGCGGCATGGGATCCCTGGGCGCGATGAGCTCGCGCGGCAAGAAGTCCTACTCCAAGGACCGCTACTTCCAGGCCGAGGTCGACTCCGACGACAAGATCGTGCCCGAGGGCGTCGAGGGCCGGGTCGCCTACCGCGGCCCGCTGTCGGCCGTCGCGCACCAGCTCGTCGGCGGTCTGCGCCAGTCGATGTTCTACGTCGGTGCGCGCACGGTCCCCGAGATGCAGGAGAAGGGGAAGTTCATCCGCATCACGGCGGCCTCCCTCAAGGAGAGCCACCCGCACGACATCGAGATGACGACGCAGGCGCCGAACTACCCGTCGTCCTGACCACCCTCGTCCGCCGTACGTCGCTGACCCGTAGAGGATCCCCGTGACCGAGATCGAGATCGGCCGCGCCAAGCGCGCGCGTCCGGCGTACGCGCTCGACGACATCGCCATCGTGCCGAGCCGCCGCACGCGCGACCCCGAGGCCGTCTCGCTCGCGTGGACGATCGACGCCTACCGCTTCGAGACGCCGCTGCTCGCCGCACCGATGGACTCGGTCGTGTCGCCCGCGACCGCGATCGAGATCGGCCGCCTCGGCGGCCTCGGCGTGCTCGACCTCGATGGCCTCTGGACCCGCTACGACGACCCAGAGCCGCTGCTCGCGGAGATCGCCGGGCTCCCCGACGACGCGTTCACCGCGCGGCTGCAGGAGATCTACGCCCAGCCCATCCGCGAGGACCTCATCGCGTCGCGCATCGCCGAGGTGCGCGCCGGCGGCTACGTCGTCGCCGCGGCGCTCTCGCCGATGCGCACGGCGCAGTTCGCCAAGGCCGTGGTCGACGCCGACGTCGACATCTTCGTGATCCGCGGTACGACGGTGAGCGCGGAGCACGTCCCCGCTGCCGGCGCCGCGGAGCCGTTGAACCTCAAGCAGTTCATCTACGAGCTCGACGTCCCGGTGATCGTCGGCGGCTGCGCCACCTACCAGAGCGCGCTGCACCTCATGCGCACCGGAGCCGCCGGCGTCCTCGTCGGGTTCGGCGGCGGCGCGGCGCACACGACGCGCGCGGTGCTCGGCGTACGCGTCCCGATGGCCTCGGCGATCGCCGACGTCGCCGCCGCGCGCCGCGACTACATGGACGAGAGCGGCGGCCGCTACGTGCACGTCAACGACGCGATGGCGGCCTTTCTGGGCAAACCGGCTGCACAGGTGCTGGGCCGGGCCGACGCCGAACTGCTGGAGGGCAGCCTGGCCGTGGTGGGGCTGAGCCAGCGCGTGTGCCGCGAGGTCGCGCCGCGCCTCGCCGGCCGGCCCGTGCTGCATCTGCCCCACCCCCAGTCCCTGCCGCTCGAGCCGCTGCCGTCGCGCGCCGTCGCGCCGCCCGCGGAGCATGAGTCGGCGTGGCGCAACGAGGAGCGCGCGGCCGCCGGTCGGCAGCTGCTCGGCGAGCGCTGCGTGCAGTGCCACGCGCCCGAGGCGGCGGCCAACGCCTTCGCGCCGCGCGCGAAGCTCGACCTGTCG
>JBGAJT010000327.1:0-3591 GCA_044224785.1 Candidatus Nanopelagicales bacterium
GGGGGGGGGGGGTGGGGGGGGTGGGCGCCCCGCCCCCCCCCCCCCGGGCCGCCGAGATAATGTGCACGACGCGGGGGGTGTCCCCCCACGACTCCGACCTCGGTGCGATCGCCGAGCGGCTGCGCGGCAGCGCCATGGGCGCCGCCAACGTCATCTACCTCTCCGGCCAGGTCGGCGTCGGTGGCGGCATCGTCATCGACGGCGAGCTGCTCAAGGGGGCCCAGGGCTACGGCGGCGAGGTCGGCCACATGCGGGTCAACCCGCAGGGGCGCGAGTGCCGCTGCGGCGCCATCGGCTGCTGGGAGACCGAGATCGGCGAGCCCACGGTGCGCGCCGCGACCGGCGCGGCCGAGAGCGAGTCGATCGCGCACATCGCCGCGCGGGCCCAGTCGGGCGACGCCGCGGCGCTGGCCGGGCTGCACGGCGTCGGCGGCTGGATCGCGATCGGCGTCGCGAACCTCGTGCACATCTTCAACCCGGACGTGGTCGTGTTCGGCGGCGTGCTGCGCGAGCTGCTGCCGATCGTGCGCGAGCAGGTGGAGGACATGCTCACCGGCTCGCTCCCGGCGCCCGGCGAGCACGTGATCCTGGCCGCCCCGGCGCTGGGCGACGACTCGACGCTCCTCGGCGCCGCCGAGGCCGCCTTCGCGCCGCTGCTCGACGACCCGCTCGGTGCGGTGGTCTCGGGCGCCCGCGGGCGACGCCCCGCCGTCACCGCCTGACCTGCGGCGACCGCCCGCCACGGGGTCCGCGGGGGCTCCGGGACCCTAGACTCGGGGCATGACGTTGCTGCGGGGAATCCGCTCGCCGCGCGATTTGCGCGCGCTCCCGGCCGACCAGCTGCCGGCCCTCGCGGAGGAGATCCGCGCCGAGCTCATCGAGAAGGTCAGCCGCACCGGCGGGCACCTCGGTCCCAACCTCGGCGTCGTCGAGCTCACCATCGCCCTGCACCGCGTCTTCCGCTCGCCCGAGGACGTCATCGTCTTCGACACCGGTCACCAGTCCTACGTGCACAAGATGCTCACCGGCCGCCTCGAGGACTTCGACAGCCTGCGCCAGGAGGGTGGCCTGTCCGGCTACCCGAGCCGCGACGAGTCGCCGCACGACGTCGTCGAGAACTCGCACGCCTCGACCGCGCTCTCGTGGGTCGACGGCATCGCGAAGGGCCTCGAGCGCACCGGCGAGCTCGGGACCCGTCACGTCGTGGGCATCATCGGCGACGGCGCGCTCACCGGCGGCATGGCCTGGGAGGCGCTCAACAACATCGCCGCGTCCGACCGGCCGGTCGTGATGGTGGTCAACGACAACGAGCGGTCCTACTCGCCGACGATCGGCGGGCTCGCGTCGCACCTCGCCACGCTGCGCACGACGCGCGGGTACGAGAGGTTCCTCGACTGGGGCAAGGTCGTCCTGGGCCGCACCCCGGTCATCGGCGCGCCGCTCTACGACACGCTGCACGGCGTCAAGAAGGGGCTCAAGGACGTCGTCGCCCCGCAGGGCATGTTCGAGGACCTCGGCCTCAAGTACGTCGGTCCCGTCGACGGCCACGACATCGAGGCGCTCGAGCACACCCTCGAGCGCGCCAAGGACTACCCCGGCCCGGTGCTCGTGCACGTCATCACCGAGAAGGGGCGCGGCTACCTGCCGGCCGAGATGGACGACGCCGAGCGGTTCCACGCGGTCGGCGTCCTCGACCCCGAGACTGGTCAGCCGATGGCGAAGTCGGGTCGCACCTGGACCTCGGTGTTCTCCGACGAGCTGGTCGCGCTCGGCCGTCGTCGCAGCGACGTCGTGGCCGTGACCGCGGCGATGATGGGCCCGACCGGCCTCGAGCCGTTCCGCGCCGAGTTCCCCGAGCGCACCTACGACGTCGGCATCGCCGAGCAGCACGCGGCGACGAGCGCTGCGGGCATGGCCTTCGCCGGGCTGCACCCGGTGGTCGCGGTCTACGCCACGTTCATCAACCGCGCCTTCGACCAGGTGCTCATGGACTGCGCGCTGCACCGCGCCGGCGTCACGTTCGTCCTCGACCGAGCCGGCATCACGGGCGACGACGGCGCGAGCCACAACGGCATGTGGGACATGTCGATCCTGCAGGTGGTGCCGGGTCTGCGGATCGCCGCGCCGCGCGACGCGCGCACGCTGCGCGAGGAGCTCGCCGAGGCGCTCGACGTGCCCGACGCCCCCACGGTCGTGCGGTTCCCCAAGGGCACGGTCGGCCCCGACATCCCCGCGCTGCACCGCCACGGCGGCGTCGACGTGCTGCGCGCCGACGACGACGCCACGGTGCTGCTGGTCGCCGTCGGCCGCTTCGCGGCACTCGGGCTCGAGGTCGCCGACCGCCTCGCGCAGCAGGGGATCGCGGTCACGGTCGTCGACCCGCGCTGGGTGATCCCGGTGCCGGAGGCCGTGGTGGACCTGGCCCGCGACCACCGCCTGGTCGTGAGCGTGGAGGACAACTCGCGCACGGGCGGCATCGGTTCCGCGGTCGCGGCGGCGCTGCGCGATGCCGACGTCGACGTGCCGGTCCGCGACTTCGGCGTCGAGAAGCGATTCCTGCACCACGCGAGCATCGCCTCGATGCTGTCGTCGCTCGGGCTCACGGCGCAGGACGTGTCGCGCGCTGTCGTCGAGACGGTCGCGCGGCTCGACCACGTGGTCGAGGCGGAGCCGCAGCACGACACGGCGGAGGACGCCGGCCCGACGGCCTGAGGCGTCAGGCCAGCCGCGGCTGCGGCGGTCGCGCCGGCTCCGCGGGCGCGGGGTCGGCCAGCGAGTGGCGCACGATCTCCCCGCCGGGGCGCACCTGGCTCACCTCGTCGACGGTGACGAGCACCGGGCGGCTGAAGCCGCGCTCGTCGGGCTCGGTGAGCTCGGCGGCGGAGACGGCGAACGCGGGGTCGAGGCGGCCGAGGTCGAGCCACCCGCGCGTGCGGCTCGGGATCGCGGCCGAGCGCATGCCCTGGCCGTCGACCAGAGCGGTGCGGAAGGCGGTCGAGGCCAGCAGCGTGAGGACGTCGGCGTCGCCCAGGGGGCGCAGGACCGCAGTGGGGTCGCGGCGCAGCCGGTCGGCGGCGAGCGTGGCCATGTCGGTGAGGTAGCGCTCGGCACGTGCGTCGGCGTCGGTGAGGTCGATGCACGCGGCGACGAGGACGCCGGCGGGCAGCAGGCCCACGGCGTCGGGGTCGGGGCGCGCGTCGTCGTCGACGCCGCGCAGCGCCAGTCCGAGGTCGAGGGCGCCGCCGAGGACGCTGCGGCGGGGCCAGCCCGCGCCGGGGTGCAGGCCGTGGTCGGCGGGCAGGGCGCGAGGTCGCACCCGCGAGAGCACCCACGCGCGTCCGGCGTCGGGACCGTCGGGGCAGCCCTCGCCGACGTGGGCGTGCAGCAGGATGCGCAGCCGCAGCCAACGGGCCAGCCGGCGGCGCACGACGGCCTCGTCCGGGGAGTCGCCCGCCGCGAGGACGAGCTCGCCCCACGGCAATCGCAGCGGCGCCAGGCCGGCGGTCTCGTGGTGGACGCCGTCGTCGCGGACCTCCACGTCGGCGACCGCGTCCGAGGCCGTCAGCACGGCTCCGAGCAGCGCGCGACGCA
>JBGAJT010000328.1:0-3589 GCA_044224785.1 Candidatus Nanopelagicales bacterium
GCGTGGTCGACGCCGGCGAGGAAGGCGCGCGACTCCAGCAGGCGCGGGTAGCGCTGCATCCAGGCCTCGAAGTCGGGGCCGTGGCCGGGCACGAGCAGGTGCACGAGCTCGTGCAGCAGGACGTAGTCGACGACGTGCTCGGGCATCGGCTGCAGCCGGTCGGAGAGCCGGATCGCGGAGTCGACCGGCGTGCACGACCCCCAGCGGCGCTTCGGGTTGGACACCCAGCGCACCGTGCGCGGCACGGCGCGGTCGTCGAGGTAGCGGTGCGACAGCTCGAGCGCGCGGGCATGCAGCTGGGAGTCGGTGCGGCGCGACCGCTTCTCGCGGGCGTCGAGCCGTCCGACCAGCTCGACGACGTACTCGGCGATGTCGGCGCGGGCCATCCGGTGCGGCACGACGACGATCGTGCGGCCGCCCTCGCGGTAGGCCGTGACGCTGCGCCGGCGCCGGGTGCTGCGCCGCACCTCGACGTCGTCGGGCAGGCCCGGGACGTGGACGACCGACTGACTCATCGACGAGAACCTAACCCGGCCCACCGACGCCGCGGCGCCGGCAGGGCCGTGCGCGGCCTGCCGACGTGGGTCGCGCAGGGGGCGGAGGACATGAAGGAGCCCCCGGGTCTCGCAACCGCTGTCCGCCTTCCCCTTGCGGACACCGGCCCGTTCTCCCAGGGGCTCCGTCGAACGAGGAACCTAGGCGCGCGGACGCACGGGGTCAACGCCTGGCGGGCCTCCCCTGTGGACGCACCTGGGGACGAGCTGGGGACGGCGTGGCGCGTCGCTGTGGACGCGAGGTGGACACCCTGGGGACCACGGACCGACGCAGCACCACGCGATCCGCGTGACCTGCGACGACGGCGTCCACCGGGTGTGGAGAGAAATTCGTGGCCGCGAGATGCCGTCTGCTTGCTCACATTCCGGTGATGAGGGCCTCACCGACGACGCCCACCTCCCGACCGGTGCGCATCGACGGGCGCTCGGCGCGGTGTCCAGGTCCCGCTCAGCACCACCGACCGACGACCGAGGTCGACGGACTCACGACTGGGTCCCGGGGAAGCGGGCGGTGCGACACTGCGGCGTGAGCCGCCGACCGCGCGCCCTGCTGGACGCGTGCCACCCGCTGCCCACCCTCGCCGTCACGTCGGTGGTGGCGCTGCTGTCGCTCGCTGCGGGACGCGACGCTCCCGGCGTGGCCCTCATGGCGCTCGCGACCCTGGTCGGCCAGCTCTCCGTCGGCTGGTGCAACGACGCCTACGACGCCGACCGCGACCGCGACGCGGGCCGCACCGAGAAGCCGGTCGTCCGCGGCGACGTCCCGGCCCCGGTGCTCTGGCGCGCGGCGTACGTCGCCCTCGTGCTCGCGGTGCCGCTCTCGTTCCTCGCGGCGGGTCCGGTCGGCGGTGCCGCGCACGTGGTGGCCGTGCTCTCGGCGTGGGCCTACGACCTGCGGCTGAAGACGACCGTGCTCTCGTGGCTGCCCTACGCCGTGTCCTTCGGGCTGGTGCCGTCGTTCGTGTGGTTCGGCGTGGCGCCGCCCAGCGCCCCGCCGGCGTGGCTGACCGCCGCAGCGGCCGCTCTCGGCGTCGCCGCGCACCTGGCCAACGCGCTGCCCGACATCGAGTCCGACACCGCCGTGGGAGCCGGTGGCGTAGCGGCCCGCCTCGGCGCTGTCCGCGCCGCGCGCATCTCGCTCCTGGTGCTCGTGGTCGCCGTCGGCCTGCTCGCGCCGCACCTCGGCGTACCGGGGTGGGTGGGCGCGGGCCTGGTCGTGCTCGTGGCGGCGGGCGCCGTGCTGGTGGGCGTGCGCGGTCGCGGGCTGTTCCGCTACGTCATGGCCGTGGCCGGCCTCGCCGTCGTGCTGCTGCTCGTGGCGACGCGCACCGCGGCCGGCTGAACCACGGGGTTGCCGGGCCTAGCGGCCGGTGAACCGGGGGCGGCGCTTCTCGCGCGACGCGGCGATGCCCTCGTGCAGGTCGGCGGTCGTGAGCGTCACCGACTGCGCGACCGCCTCCCACTGGCGCGCGGACTCGAGGTCGGCGTGCGGGCCGCGCGCGAGCGCCACCTTGGTGAGGCGCGCGGCGAGCGGCGCGGTCGCGGCGACGGAGTGCGCGGCGCGCAGGACGCCGTCGAGGAAGCCGTCGTCGCCGGACACCGACGAGACCAGGCCCAGGCGCAGCATCTCCTCGGCGTCGGCGCTGCGGCCGGTGAGCAGCAGGTCGCGGGCGGCCGCGACTCCGACGACCTCGGGCAGCAGGTAGGTGGTGCCCATGCCCGGGTGCATGCCGAGCGCGGTGAAGGGGACGGCGAAGCGCGCGGACGCCGACGCGTAGCGCAGGTCGCACGCGAGCGCGAGCGCCGCGGCAGCACCGATCGCCGCACCGTTGAGGGCCGCGATGGTCGGCACCTCGAGGTCGCGCACGGCGAGCCACGCGTCGTAGTAGGCGATCATCCGCAGCCGCAGGTCGCCGACCGTCGCGTCGGGCTCGGAGGTGATCCACGAGGTGTCGCCGCCGGAGCTGAAGATCGTGCCCGCGCCCGTGAGCACGACCGCGCGCACGGCGGGATCGGCGCGCAGCTGGGCGATCAGGCGCACCCACGCGTCGGTCATCACCAGGCCCATCGCGTTGCGCCGCTGCGGCTGGTCGAGGGTCACGAGCACGACGCCGTCGTCGTACGCCGAGACCGCGAGATGGTCCTGCTCGGGGTCGAAGCCGGCGTACGGCGAGGGGTCGAGCAGGGCGGGAGCGGTCACGTCGGTCATGCTCCCGACCGTAGCCGCGGCCCCCGTGGCGAGGCGCGGACAGGCCCCGCACGCGGGGAGTTGGGGTCGTTTTGTGTCGTTTGCCCCATTTTGTTGCGCGCGTCGGACGGTGCGCCTGCGCGAGTTCGTGCTCAGGACGCCGTAGGGTCGAGCCAGCCCAGGCCACCCCGGTGGCCGCGTGCGGGAGGCAGCCACCCGGCCGACCGCATGTCACCACACCAGGAGGAGGACCCCCATGGCGGACGAGAGCTACAGCGGCGAGGCGTACTGCGTGAAGTGCAAGGAGAAGCGCGCGTTCGACGGCAAGGTCGTCGAGAAGAACGGGCGCCGCATGGCCCAGGGCATCTGCCCCGTGTGCGGCACGAAGGTGAACCGCATCCTGGGCAAGGCCTGACGGCCGACAGCACGTCCTGACGAGACCCTCGTTCCGCACCAGCGGAGCGGGGGTCTCGCCGTGTGCGGCACCTGCGCGGTGGGAGCGCCGGAGCGCCCCTAGGGTGACGCGCGTGACCGAGCCCCGTACCGACGCCGCGACCCTCGCCGGCGTGCTCGACGCCGTCGAGGCGCAGCACGCGCCGGCGCTCGAGCTGCTCGAGACGCTCGTGGCCATCCCGAGCACGGGCGGCAGCGCCGCCGAGGTCGACGTCCAGCACGTCCTCGCGGAGGTCCTCGCCGGCGACGGCTGCGCGGTCGAGCTCTGGCCGCTCGACCTCGACGAGCTCACCGCCGATCCCGCGTTCCCCGGCATGGAGGTCGAGCGCACCTCGGCGTACGGGCTGCTCGCGACGCAGCGGGGCCACGCGCCCGAGCTCGGCCGCTCGTTGCT
>JBGAJT010000329.1:0-3548 GCA_044224785.1 Candidatus Nanopelagicales bacterium
GTGGCGGCGTCGAGGGCGAGGGCGAGGACCGTGAACGAGGCGCTGACGGTCGTGCAAGTGGTCTCGGTGGTCGCCAGGTCGAAGCCGGCCTCCGGTCCGTTCGCGTCGGCCGGCTTCACCGCGTTGCTGTACGTCGTGCCGACGGCCAGCTCCTGGCCGGCGGGCGCCTGGAAGGTGATGGCCCACGCACCGCTGCCCACCGACACCTGGACCGACGACGACGTCCCCGAGACGTCGATGGGGGTCGCGGGCGGCGCGAGGCTCTGCGCGACCCCGTGCGTCAGCGCGTCGCCGGCGTCACCGGTGATCTCGAGGACGCTCGTGTCGACCGACGCGGACGCGGGCCCACCGGCAGCGACACCGCCCACGGCGACGGCGGCCGCCAGCACGGCAGCAGCCAGCGCACGACGTCGTGCGACGGTTGCGAGCACCAGGGTCTCCCCCCAGGACGGCCGGCTCCCCATGCCGGGTGGACCACTACCGGGGGACCATCGTCAGATCGGGAGCCGATCCGTAGCCGCCTTGCTCCGCACGAGTGACACGACGTCGCTCGTCCGGCTCAACCGGGCGGCGTGGGCGCGAGGGTGCGTCAGACGAACTTCAGGTAGACCCAGGGGCTGGTGTTCCCGAGCGTCTGCGACGCGGCGTCGTTGCCGACCGTGGCCCGGATGCGCACGAGGATGCCCGGCGCCCGGTTCGACGTGAGCAGCACGTACCCGCGCGACGTGCCGTCGAGCGTGCCGCAGGTCAGGCCCGTGAAGCTCTGCCAGGCCCCGAACTGGAACGCCTGGACGCTGAGGTTGAAGCACTGCCCCGACCGGTTGGGCGTCACGACGACCGTCTGGAGCGGGTCCACGCCGCGGTAGAGGAAGGTCGACCCCGACTTCGAGGACCAGCCGCTGAGGACCACGGCGACCTTGGCCCGGACGTACGGCGCGACCGTGCGCGACACCGGGCGGTACCGGTAGTCGCCGAGGTACTTCACCGTGAAGATCGTGCGGGAGCGCATCGTGTACGTGAACACGGCGTTGCCGAACCGGTTCACCTTCGCGTGGGCCACGAGCTTGCCCGGCGCCCCGGGCGCCGGCGCTGCGAGCGGTCGCGCGTAGAGGTAGACGTCGCGCTTGTTGTACGTCGTGCCGAGGTGCACCGTCACGACGGCCTTCTGGCCGTAGACGTACACCTTCAGCGAGCTCTTGATGGTGATCGCCGTCGCCAGCCGCGAGACCGTCACGACCTTGCTCGCGGAGGTGGCGCCGTGCGTCGCGTCGCCGTCGTAGGAGAGCGTCCACGTGACGGGGCCGCCGACCGCCGGCACGTCGCGGTAGCTGACGACGCCGGACGCGTTGGTGACGAGGTTGTACGCGCGGGTGCCGGCCAGGTCGCGCCTGGTGAGGCGCACCGGTACGCCGGCCACGCGGCCGTCGACCGAGCCGAGCACGCCGACGACCTTGTAGGCGACGCCGCGAGAGGCGGTCGACGGAGCCGTGATCGCGATGGTGCTCGGGTAGGGACCGACGGCCACGAGGTGGGTGGCGCGGAAGGCCTGGACCGTCTCGCTGCCGGCGTAGGCCACGCTCCACGACGCGTCGGTGGCGGGCATCGTGTCGGCGACGGTGAACGAGCCGTCGGCGCCTGTGGTCACGTCGGCCAGCGCGGTGGTGCCGGAGCCGTCGGTGCGCGACACGGTCAGCGCGGTGTCGGCGAGCACGCCGGTCGCGCCCTCGAGGACGCCGTGCAGGGCGACCGGACGGCCGACCGGCGTGGTGGCGGGGCCGGTGAGGGTCAGCGATGCGGCGGCGGCGTAGGGCACCGCCGAGTTGACGCGGATGAAGCCGCGCGCCGCCGCGGTGCTGGTGTCGCAGCGCGTCTCGAACGTGCCGGCGAACGCGGTCGGCGAGCCGGTGCCGGCGTCGGTCGCGAGGTCGAGCACGGTGAAGGTCGTCGTCTCGGCGTTGCACCCGCGGCCGTCGCCGAAGAGGAAGAAGCCCGGCTGCGCACCGGTCGCGAGGTCGGCGCGCACGGCGCCGGTGTACGTCGTACCGACGGTGAGCTGCGCGCCCTGCGGCGCGCGGAACCAGATGTCCCACGGCGCACCGGAGACGGTCGCCTTGACGTACGACGCGTCGCCGGCGAGCGAGAACGTGGAGCCCGCCTCGGTGTAGGCGAAGGTCGAGCCGCCCGTGAGGAAGTCGCCGGCCTCGCCGGAGAGGTCGAACGAGCTCGAGGGCGCGACCGCCGAGGCAGGCCCTCCGACCGCGGCCACCAGGCCGAGCGCGAGTGCGAGCGTCAGCCCGCCGGACAGGACACGTCGAACCGACACCGGAGATCCCCCTCGCTCCGGCTCCCCCGAGCCAGGCAGGCGCACACCGTGGCACAACGGTGACGGAGGATGCGCATCCTGCAGCGGATTACGCCGAACGGGTGACGACCGCTCCCGACGGCGGCGGTGCGTCGTCGCGGGGTGGAGGCGGGGCTACTCCAGGCCGGCGGCGACGAGCTCGGCGATCTGCACCGCGTTGAGCGCGGCGCCCTTGCGCAGGTTGTCGTTGCTGACGAACAGCGCGAGACCGCGACCGCCCTCGACGCTGGAGTCCTGGCGGACGCGGCCGACGTAGGACGGGTCCTGGCCGGCCGCCTGCAGCGGGGTCGGGACCTCGGCGACCTCGACGCCCGGCGCGGAGCCGAGCAGCTCGAGCGCGCGCTCGACGCTGATCGGGCGGTCGAACTCGGCGTTGATCGACAGCGAGTGGCCGGTGAAGACGGGGACGCGCACGCAGGTGCCGCTGACGAGCAGCTCGGGGATGCCGAGGATCTTGCGGCTCTCGTTGCGCAGCTTCTGCTCCTCGTCGGTCTCGAGCGAGCCGTCGTCGACGATCGAGCCCGCGAGCGGGATGACGTCGAACGCGATGGGGGCGACGTACTTCTTCGGCGCGGGCAGGTCGACCGAGCGGCCGTCGTGCACGAGGCCGGCGACGTCCTGCTCGACCGCGGCACGCACCTGCGACTCGAGCTCCTCGACGCCGGCGAGGCCCGAGCCCGACACCGCCTGGTAGGAGCTGACCACGAGGCGGCGCAGGCCCGCCTCCTCGTGCAGCGGGCGCAGCACCGGCATCGCGGCCATGGTGGTGCAGTTCGGGTTGGCGATGATGCCCTTGCGCATCTCGCCGATCGCCTGCGGGTTGACCTCGCTGACGACGAGCGGGACGTCGGGGTCCATGCGCCACGCGCTGGAGTTGTCGATGACGACGGCGCCCGCCTCGGCGAAGCGCGGCGCGAGGGCCTTGGACGTGGAGCCGCCGGCGGAGAACAGCGCGATGTCGATGCCCGAGACGTCGGCGGTCGCGGCGTCCTCCACCACGATCTCCTCGCCGCGCCAGGGCAGCGTCGTGCCGGCGGAGCGGGCCGAGGCGAAGTAGCGCACCTGCGCGAGCGGGAAGTCGCGCTCGTCGAGCAGGCGGCGCATCACGGCGCCGACCTGTCCGGTGGCGCCGACGACGGCGACGACGGGCTTGCGGCTCATCCTCGTTCTCCTTGCTCTGGGTTCG
>JBGAJT010000032.1:0-17686 GCA_044224785.1 Candidatus Nanopelagicales bacterium
TCGACCGCCGACCGCAGCCGGTCGTCGTCGCCGATGTCGCGCTCGCTCCACGACCAGCCGTACGTCGTCGCGATCCGTTCCGCCTTGCGCCAGCGCAGCAGCGCCGCGACCGCGGGGGACGACTCGGCGTACGGCTCGAGCCGCCAGGACCGCGTGTCGGGCACCGCGATCCCGATGCGCGCCAAGAGATCTCGGACGTTCGCCGGGTTGCGGAGGTCGACCGGGTCGCCGCCGGGGAACTCGCGCCACACGAGCTCGTCGCGCGCGCGGCCCGCGGCCCCCTGGCCGACGAGCGCGTGCGCCGGGGCATCCACATCTCGATCAACGGCATCGCGACCGGCCTGCGCAACACCGGCTGACCTCCCGCCCGAGGATCCCGGGGGCACCGGGACGCTGCACCCGTGCGCCCGGGACAGCCTTCGCGGCACGGTGCATGCAGCCGGAGGTCGCAGGGGAGCCTCCGGGACACCGGGAGGCAGCATGACCATCGTCGGCACCGAGACCGTCGCGCCGGTCGAGTTCGAGACCGCGCGAGGGCGGCGCTGGGCCGCGGTCTGGCTGACCGCGGGCCCGCTCGTGATGATCGCGTCCTTCGGGCTGGCGTCGGTCGTCGACCGTGCGACCGCAGGCATGGACGACCTCGAGGCCGCCAAGGCGGAGCCTGGGCTCACCGGCCTCGGCTCGCTGTTCGACGTGCTCACCCCGCCGACGATGCTCGCCTGGGGAGCCGTGATGTTCCTGGTGGTCCGCCGCTGGGCGCGGCGGTCCTCCTGGACCTTCCTCGTCGCGAACGTCCTGCAGCTCTGCGGGCTCGCCGCGGTGGCCGGGATCGAGATCGTGACCGCGCTGCTCTACGTCGATGGCGTCCCGCGGGCGACCATCGACAGCGTCATGGACGACAAGCTGACCGGCACCGTGCCCGGCATCACGTTGTTCCTGATGTTCATGGTCACCATCCCCATCGCGTTCATCGCGCTGGGGATCGCGCTGTGGGCGACGAGGTGGGTGCCGCGCTGGGTGCCGGTCGTCATGTGGCTGACCCCGTTCGCGGACATGCTCACTCCGGACCACCCCAAGTGGCTGCACGTCGTGCTCTTCGCGGTGCTGCTCGCGGCGTCGCTCGCGGTGGCCGGAGGCATCCTGCGCGATGGGGCTCCCGGGCCCGCCGTACCGGAGCACACTTCCTGACCATGGGGGACCGTCGCAGGTCGATGATCCCGGCGTCCGTCGCCGGGGTCATCGTCGCGCTCTGCCTCCTGACGGTCGTGCTGTGGTCGCGGACTCTGCACGACGTCGACGACGTCGTCGCGAGCTACGGCGCCGCCGGGCTGATGTGGACCATCGTCCTCGGAGGCGTCGGCGTCCTCGTCCTGCGCGACTCGCCGGGCAACCTCCTCGGCCCGCTGCTCGCCGGCATCGGCATCTGGTTCGGCGTCAACGGGATCGCAGGGGCGCTCCAACCGATGCTCGCGGCCGGCTCCGCGGGGTACGCCTGGTGCGCGCTGGCCAGCGGTCTGTGGATCGTGGTCGTGCCGGCCGCGTTCCTGATCCCGCACCTGTACCCGGACGGGCGCCCGATGTCGCCGCGCTGGAGGGTCGCGGCGGTCGTCGGGGCCGCGTGCATCCCGGTGACGCTGGTGTGCGGGATCGTCTATCCCGGCCTCACGAAGACCGACTCGGGCGTCGGGTCGGCGGTGAACCCCCTCGGCGTCCCGGCGCTGTCAGCGCTGGCCGCCGCCCTTCTGCTCACCTGCGTGGTCGGCTCCGTCGTGCTCGGTCTCGTGGTGCTCGTGGCGCAGGCGCTGAGAGCGCGCAGGCTGGTCGGCGACGCGCGCGCCCGCGTCGGCTGGCTGATCGCCTTCTTCGTCCTCATGGTCGTCGCCGTGCTCACGGCGGGCTGGCTGAACCTCGCCATCCAGTGCGCCGCCGCGGCCTGCCTCGGCATCGGCATCGTCCGGCACCACCTCTTCGACATCCAGCGGGTGCTGAGCCGGTCGGTCACCTACGCGCTGCTGGTGGGCGCGGTGCTCGCCGCCGCTCTGGCCACAGCAGCGGTGCTCGGTTCGCACTCGGACGTCGGCGTGGTGCCGGCACTGGTGGCGGCCGTCGTCGCGGTGGTCCTGGCGAGCGGGCTCTCCGGACTGCGACGTCGCGTCGACCGCTGGGTGTACGGAGCCCGACGGGATCCGGCCGAAGCGCTGCGGATCCTCGGAGACCGCCTGGCGGCCGCGACCGACGCGGAGGACGTGCTCCCGCAGGTCGTCTCCACCGTCCGCGAGTCGCTCGGGCTCCCCTACGCGGCGATCACCCTCGCCGGAGAACCGGGCCGCGCCGTCGAGACCGGCGAGCGCGGCTCGACCACCGCGACGTACCCCTTGCGGTACGGCGGGGAGGACGTCGGGGTCCTCGAGCTCGGTCCGCGCTCCGGGGACACCCGGCTGAGCCCCCGCGACGCCCGGCTCGTCGCGACGCTCAGCGCTCAGGCGGACGCTGCCGCGCACAGCGCCAAGACGCTGCGCGAGCTGCGCCGCTCCCGCGAGCAGCTGGTGGCAGCGCGCGAGGAGGAGCGCCGGTCGCTGCGACGCGACCTGCACGACGGCCTCGGCCCGACCCTCGCCGGCATGGCGCTGGGACTGCAGTCGCTGGAACGGCGGGCGGTCGACGCCGACCAGGCGCAGCTGGCGTCCGAGCTGCTGGCGCAGGCGCGCGGCGGGCTCGACGAGGTACGCCGCCTCTCGCGCGACCTGCGTCCTGCCGCGCTCGACGAGCTCGGCCTGGCCGAGGCGCTGCGCCAGCACGCCCAGACGGTCCGCCGGATGAGCGGGGGGAGCCTCGACGTCGAGGTCTCCCTCAACGATGACCTGCCCGAGCTGCCGGCGGCGGTCGAGGTGGCGGCGTACCGCATCTCGCAGGAAGCGGTGTCGAACGCGACCCGGCACGCCGGTGCCACGGTGTGCGTCGTGGACATCCGGGTCGACGGCGCGCTCGTGATCGCCGTGCGCGACGACGGTTCCGGCTGCGCGCCCGCGGCGCCCGGCACCGGCCTGCGCTCGATGCGGGAGCGCGCCGACGAGCTCGGCGGGAGCTGCACGGTCACCTTCAGCCCGGGCTCGGGCACCGAGGTGCGCGCCCGGCTGCCCCTCACCGTCACCGCGCCGAGGGGGTCGCGATGACCATCCGGGTGCTCATCGCCGACGACCATCCCGTCTTCGTGAGCGGTCTGTCGGTCACCTTCGACGCGTGCGACGACATCGAGGTCGTCGGGACCGCACCGGACGGCGCGACGGCCGTCGAGAGGGTCGACGAGCTGGCGCCCGACGTCGTGCTCATGGACCTCCGGATGCCCGGCCTGACGGGGATCGAGGCCACCCGTGCGATCGTCGCGCAGGGCAGCGCGAGCAGCATCGTGGTGCTCACGATGCTCGAGGACGACGAGTCGGTGTTCACCGCCATGGCCGCCGGGGCTCGGGGCTACCTGGTGAAAGGCGCACCGCAGGAGCGCATCATCGACGCGGTGCGGTCCGTGGCAGCGGGCGGGCTCGTGTTCGGCCAGGACGTCGCCGCCCAGGTGCTGGCATTCTTCGCGGAGCCTCGCGGATCCCGTGCAGCGCAGCCCTTCCCCGGACTGACGGATCGAGAGACGGAGGTCCTGCAGCACGTCGCCTCCGGCTGGAACAACCAGCGCATCGCCCGCGAGCTGGGGGTCTCGGAGAAGACCGTGCGCAACCACGTCTCCAACATCTTCGCCAAGCTGCGCGTCGCCGACCGCCCCGAGGCCATCGTGCGAGCGCGCGAGGCCGGGTTCGGCGCGACCTGAGCGACCCCCGCCGAGGGCTCAGGACCCGTCGCGGGGGTCGAGACCGGAACCGTCGGGGAGCGTGCGACCCGTGGGGTCGAACAGCTGCTGGCGATGCCCGTCGGCGGTCGTCTCGTCGTCGCGCACCGCGCGCAGGTGGGCCGGGCGGAACCACTGCGGCGTGAGCCGCAGCGTGAGCGCGAAGAGCACCACGGCCAGCAGCACGATCGGCCACGCGCCGCGGTCGCCGACCTGCGAGGCGAGGGCCGGCCACGGCACCGCGAGCACCGCGAGGACGACGAACAGGGCGCCGGCGAGCAGGCAGGCACCCGCGACGGCGATCGCGAGAGCGTCGATCACACGGAGCACCCAGCGCTGCACCGGCGTCCGGTCGAACTCCGAGATCCGGGCGAGCCGGATCCGCACCACCACCACGGCGACGAGTGCGAGGACCGCGACCGCCACCCAGGGGCTGTCGATCCCGTCGATCACGTCCCCCACCTCCCCCTCGGCCCGAGGATGGCACGGGCTGGCGCCCGGAAGCACCGGGTTCGCGGCGCCGCGCGCTGCGGGCACGGCGTACACCGGACACCGACCCGGCGCGGCGGCCTCGACAGGGGACTGTCGCAGGCCCGAGGCTTCGGCCATGGCCGACGAGTCCCCCGCACCCCGTCCCCCGCTGCCGCCCTTCGACGAGGCCGGCGCCCGCCAGAAGGTGCAGGCGGCCGAGGACGCCTGGAACACCCGCGACCCGCAGCGCGTCGCCGGGGCGTACACGCCGGACTCCATGTGGCGCAACAGGTCCGAGTTCGTGACCGGCCGCGCCGACATCGAGGCGTTCCTGACCCGCAAGTGGGAGCGGGAGCAGGAGTACGTCCTGCGCAAGAGCCTGTGGGCCTACGCCGGCAACCGGATCGCGGTGCGGTTCCAGTACGAGTGGCACGACGCCGACGGGCAGTGGTGGCGGTCCTACGGCAACGAGAACTGGGAGTTCGACGACCTCGGCTACATGCGCCGGCGCGAGGCGAGCATCAACGACGTCGCGATCGCCGAGGCCGACCGGCGGATCCACCGGCCGCGGCCCGAGGACGAGCGCGGGATCGACCTGCCGCTGGAGTAGATCGGATCCGGGTGCATCCAGATCGGGGCTGCGGGGCGAAGTAGTGGTGATGCGTCCGACCGGACGACCACCCGACGAACAGGAGCCCCTCATGCGACTCCCCCGCCGTATCGCCGCCGTCGTGGCCGGCACCGCCCTGGCTGCGGGCGCCGTCCTGGCGACCGCGCCGTCCGCCTCCGCGCTCTCCGCGCCGGAGACCGCGTCGTTCCTCGGTCAGCTGACCAAGACCTACAACGACCCGGTGGCGACGCCGAACGACAAGAACCCTTACGACTTCGACATCGTCACCTTCGCGGCGCTCGCGACCGGCGCCGACAAGACGCTCGCGAGCCTTCCGGCCTTCACCCTGTTCGCGCCGAACGACCGCGCGTTCGAGGTGCTCGCCAACAAGCTCGGCCTGCTCGGCAAGAACTACCGCTACGGCGCGACCGTCGACGAGAAGGCGGTCACCCTCGCGCTCGTGAACGCCCTCGGGGTCGACAAGATCCGCCAGGTGCTGCTCTACCACGTGCTCGCCGGCGCCCGCGTCACCGGCAACCAGGTGCTCAGCGGCCCGTTCTACCAGCGGCTCACGATGGCCAACGGCCAGAAGCTGTCGGTCACGGTCCTCTCGCGCTCGGCCGCCTTCCCGGTGATCATCCTGGGCGACAAGGACGGCCAGTGGCTCAACGACTACGTCGTGAAGAGCAAGATCAACTACGTCAAGACCCCGAACGCGGTGGTCCACGGCATCAGCGACGTCCTCCTCCCGACGCTGTAGCCGCCGCTCCGCAACGAGCGCCCCGGACCTCGCGGTCCGGGGCGCTCGCGCGTGCTCGGGCTCAGCCGGCGGTGCGGAGGCTCACGTCATCGCTCGCGCAGTAGCCCTCCGGCGCGGTCGGGCCGGGGGCGTCGACCGGTGCGGAGTCGAAGCGGTAGAGCAGGATCGAGCCGCCGAGGGTGCCGACGGGGCAGTAGGCGCGCAGCCACGAGAGCTGCTCCGGAGCGGCGCTCGTCAGCCGCGTCGCCGACACCGCGACCCAGCCGCGCACGTCCTCCACGGGCGTCGCGTCGAGCGACCGGGCGCCGGGCACGTCGGCGTACGACGTGCCCCGCGGGCCGAACCAGGCGACGTACGGCGTCCGCCCGGGCGCCCACTCCTGCAGCAGCCGCAGGTCCTGGCCCCAGTCGACGTTGGAGTCGGTGGCGACGCGGTACGCCGGCACGAACGGCGGCGACGTGTACGCCAGCGAGTGCGGCAGCGACGTCGCGAGCATCGCGGCGGCCGCGACCGCCGCGACGGTCAGCACCGCGCGCGCCCAGGTCCGCTCGAGAAGCAGGGCGACCGGCGCGGCGGCGGCGCACCAGAGCGCGAGCACCGGGAGCAGGTAGCGAACGCCGAGGTCGCGCGGCGAGGTCATGACGACAGCGAGCAGCGTGACCGCCGGGATCGCCAGCACCACCAAGGCATCTCGGCGTCGCTCCGAGCTCGCGTACCGCCAGCACAGCGGGGCGAGCACGAGCACGAGCAGCACCGGCGTCGTCAGCTTCACCAGCAGGCTGCCGGGCCAGAACCACCACTGCCCGCCGATCCAGGCCTGGCCCAGCAGGTAGCCGTGCGCCGGCACGGTGTTGTTGGTGGCGAGGAAGCGCAGCCCGTCGACGTACGGCGTCGGCAGCAGCCAGGTGCCGTGCAGCAGCTCCGACGGCGCGAGCACGAGGTAGCTCGCCCACAGCACCGCCCACGCGACGAGCGCCGCGACCAGCCACTGCACCGCGCCACGGCCGCGTCGCTGCACGACGAGCAGCGGAAGCGTGACGGCGACGAGGACGAGCGCGAGCGGCGACGTCGCGAGGCAGAGCCCGAGGGCGACGCCGAGCAGCACCGTCGACCGCCGGTCGTCGTGGTGGCGCGCATGCAGCAGCGCACCGGCGTACACGCACACCGCGACGGCGAACGGCAGGTCGACGCCGTCGAGATGGCCGAGGCCGAGGGTCAGCGGCGACACCAGCCACAGGGCGCCGGCGACGAGGCCGCCGGCCAGCGACACCAGCTGCCGGCCCAGCATCACGAGCAGCACGGCGACCGCGAGCAGCTCGAGCAGCGGGACGATGCGCGACGCGAGGGTGACGGCACCGAGAGAGTCGCCCTGGGCGCGCAGGAAGGTCGCCGAGTAGACCCGCTCGTCGTTGGCGCCCTCGGCGTGGCCGGGCGGCAGCGTGTACGGCGTCAGCAGCACGGGGATCGCGGCGATCGCCTTGGGCAGCGGCGGGTGCTCGGCGTTGAAGGCGAGGTCGTGCTGCGTGAGCGCGAGCAGCCCGGCGGCGACGTAGACGGGCTCGTCGTAGGTCGGCGAGTCGTCGCGCGCCTGGACGAATCCGGCCAGCAGCACCCCCAGCACCAGGACGACGAACGCCCCGACCCCGATCCGCCGCCCCATCACCCCACCCCTCCCGGTCTCGCTCGGCCAAGTGTCAAGCAGAGGCTCTCTGGTTGGCAGTTAGCCGAGTGAGATGCGCATGTCAGAGGACGAGGAGCATGCGGTGGTTGCCCAGGGTGTTGGGCTTCACGCGCTCGAGGTCGAGGAACTCCGCGACGCCTTCGTCGTAGGAGCGCAGCAGCTGCTCGAAGACGTCGTGGTCGACGGGCGTGCCCTCGATCTCGACGAAGCCGTGCCGGCCGAAGAACTCGGTCTCGAAGGTCAGGCAGAACACGCGGGCGACGCCGAGGTCGCGGGCGCGCGCGAGCAGGCCCTGCAGCAGCACCGAGCCGATGCCGGTGCCGATGTAGGCCGGGTCGACCGCGACGGTGCGGACCTCGGCGAGGTCCTCCCAGAAGACGTGGACCGCGCCGCAGCCGACGACAGCGCCGTCGAGGTCGGCGACGAGGAACTCGGTGATGTCCTCGTAGAGCGCGACGGTCGCCTTCGACAGCAGCCGGCGCTCGGGCGAGTAGGTGTCGACGAGCGCGCGGATCGCCCGGACGTCGGACGTGCGGGCGGGGCGGACGACGACGCGGGTCGCCGGGCTCATTCGGGCTTCACCAGCGGGAACAGGATCGTCTCGCGGATGTTGAGACCGGTCAGGTTCATGAGCAGCCGGTCGATGCCCATGCCGACGCCGCCGCTGGGCGGCATGCCGAACTCGAGCGCCCGCAGGAAGTCCTCGTCGACCTGCATCGCCTCGACGTCGCCGCCGGCCTTGAGCAACGACTGCGCGACGAGGCGGTCGCGCTGGATCACCGGGTCGACGAGCTCGGAGTAGCCGGTGCCCTGCTCGTTGCCGTCGATGTAGAGGTCCCACTTCTCCACGACGCCGGGGATGCTGCGGTGCGCGCGCACCAGCGGCGAGGTGTCCTCGGGGTAGTCGTAGACGAACGTCGGCCGGGTGAAGCCGGCGACGACGTGGTGCTCGAGCAGCTCCTCGACGTACTTGCCCGCGACCCACGTCCGGTGCGGCTCGATACCGACCTCCGTGCAGAGCCCGCGCAGCACGTCGATCGAGGTCTCGGGAGTGATCTCCTGGCCGACGGCCTCGGACACCGACGGGTAGACGAACGCCTCGTCCCACTCGCCCGACCAGTCGTACTCGGCGCCGTCGTAGCGGGTGAACTGCAGCGAGCCGTGCGCCGCGAGCGTCGCCTCCTGGATCAGCTCGCGCGTGAAGCGCGACATGTCGCGGTAGTCGGCGTACTCCTCGTAGAACTCGAGCATCGCGAACTCCGGCGAGTGCGTGGAGTCGGCGCCCTCGTTGCGGAAGTTGCGGTTGATCTCGAAGACGCGCTCGAGGCCGCCGACGATGCAGCGCTTGAGGAACAGCTCCGGCGCGATGCGCAGGTAGAGCGGGATGTCGAGGTCGTTGGACTGCGTGATGAACGGGCGCGCGTTGGCGCCGCCGTGCATCGTCTGCAGCATCGGCGTCTCGACCTCGAGGTAGCCGCGGCGCGCGAAGCTCGCGCGCAGCGAGCCGACGACGGCGACGCGCAGCCGCGCCACCTCGCGCGCCTGCGGGCGCACGACGAGGTCGACGTAGCGCATCCGCACGCGGGTCTCCTCCGCGAGCGGCTTGTGCTCCACGGGCAGCGGGCGCAGCGTCTTGGCCGCGAGCTGCCACGAGTCGGCCAGCACGCTGAGCTCGCCCCGGCGCGACGTGATGACCTCGCCGGTGACCGACACGTGGTCGCCGAGGTCGACGTCGCTCTTCCAGTCGGCGAGGCGCTCCTCGCCGACCTTGTCGAGCGAGAGCATCGCCTGGATCTCGGTGCCGTCGCCCGAGCGCAGCGTGGCGAAGCAGAGCTTGCCGGTGTTGCGGACGAAGATGACGCGGCCGGCGATCGAGACCGTCTGGCCCGTCGCGGTGTCGGGCTCCAGGTCGGGGTGCGCCGCGCGGACCTGGGCGATGGTGTGCGTGACGGGGACGCGGACGGGATAGGCCTGCTGGCCGGAGTCGAGCAGGCGCTGGCGCTTCTCCCGGCGGACCCGGATCTGCTCGGGGACGTCGTCGACGACGTCCTCGGGATCGACGGGAGTGCTGGGCTGCTCGGTCATGCGCGCAAGGCTATCGGGGGGCGCCGCCGCGCTCGTCGGGGATAGCGTCGGGCCCGTGACCGACCCGACCTTCGACGACCGCAAGCTGTCGTTCGGCGCCGCGGCGTCGTCGTACGCCGACCACCGCCCCGGCTACCCGGCGGCGGCCGTCGCGTGGGTGCTCGACGGTGCGACCCGTCCGGTCCGCGACGTCGCCGACGTCGGTGCCGGTGCCGGCGCGCTGACCCGGACGCTCGTCGACCTCGTCGACGATGTGACGGCCTTCGAGCCCGACGCCGCGATGCTCGAGCAGCTCGCCGCGCGGGTGCCCGGGGTGCGGACGGTCGTCAGCGCCGCCGAGAGACTGCCGGTCGACGACGACAGCCTCGACGCGGTGCTCGCCGCGCAGGCCTGGCACTGGTTCGACCACGCCGCGGCCGCCGCCGAGTTCGCCCGGGTGCTGCGGCCCGGCGGCGTCATCGGGCTGCTCTGGAACGTGCGCGACACCCGGGTCGGGTGGATGGCGGCGCTGCAGGACATCATCGGCGGCGAGGACTCGATGCGGATGGTGGCCGAGTCGTCGCAGGACCTCTCCGAGCGGGCCGGCACCGAGGAGATCCGCGAGTTCCTGCCCGCCGTGGAGCGGGCGAGCTTCGCGCACACCGTCCCGGTCACGCCCGACGGCCTCCTCGACCTGGTGTCGACGTACTCCTACGTCCGACTCTCGCCGCGGGCCGACCAGCTGTACGCCGCGGTCCGCGAGCTGCTCGCGACCCATCCCGAGACCGCCGGGCGCGAGGTGCTGGACATGCCGTACGTGACCGCGACGTACCGGTCCCCCGCGCCCTGACCTCGGCCGTCCGGCCGACGTCGAGGCGCTCGGGCCGCGCACCTGGCTCACGGTCGGTTCAGGATGCGGCTGCGCCGTCACCCGTTCGGCCCAGTCCCTCGGCTACCGTCCGCGACCGCCGCCGCAGACTGATCGGCGGTCCCACCCGCCTCCTCGACACCCGGAGCAGTCGCACCGTCGTCGAAGCTCGCCAACTGCGCCCAGCAGCTCGTCGGCCCGAACGGTGCCGCCTACGCCGGCGCTGACGCGATGGTCTCGGTCATCGCCCACGAGCTCGAGGAGGCGGCGAGCGACCCCGACCTCAACGCCTGGTACGACGCCGCCGGCGCGGAGAACGCCGACAAGTGCGCGTGGACGTTCGGCACGACGTCGACCGCGACCAACGGCGCGAAGTTCAACGTCACCTGGAACGGCACGCAGTTCCTGATCCAGCAGAACTGGGTCGCGGGCGCCGTCCAGGCCTGCGCGATGTCCTACTGACCCACGAGCACCTCGCCCGAGGCCGTCCCGCTGCTGCGGGCGGCCTCAGGTGTTCTTGGCGAAGACGATGCGCAGGCCCTGCAGGGTGAGGTCGGCGCGGTGCACGGTGACGGTCTCCGACTCGGGGATGACGACGGGGGCGAGGCCGCCCGTCGCGATCACCTGATTCACCTCGCCGATCTCGGCGACGATGCGGCGCACGATGCCGTCGACCTGACCGGCGAACCCGTAGAGCGCGCCGGACTGCAGCGCCTCGACCGTGTTCTTGGCGACCACCGTCCGCGGTGGGACCAGCTCGACCTTGCGCAGCTGCGCCGCGCGCTGCGCCAGCGCGTCCAGCGAGATCTCGACGCCCGGCGCGAGGACGCCGCCGATGAACTCGCCCTTCGCGGACACGACGTCGAAGTTGGTCGACGTCCCGAAGTCGACGACGATGCACGGCCCGCCGTACAGCGTGTGCGCCGCGATCGTGTTGGCGATGCGGTCGGCGCCGACCTCCTTGGGGTTGTCCATGAGCACCGGCACGCCCGTCTTCGCGCCGGGCTCGATGATGACGTGCGGCACGTGGACGAAGTAGCGCTCGAGCATGCCGCGCATCTCCCGCAGCACGGCGGGGACGGTCGAGCAGAGGGCGACGCCGGTGATGTCGGGGTCGTCGCGCAGCAGCCCGTCGAAGGTGAGCCGGTACTCGTCGGCGGTCGAGCGCGCGTCGGTCTTCACGCGGTAGGACCGCATCAGCTCGTCGCCGTCAAACAGGCCGAGGACGGTGTTGGTGTTGCCGACGTCGATCGCGAGCAGCATGCGGGTCTCCTTGGGGCGCCTGGAGTGCTTCTAGCGCACGTCAGGGCACCTTCAGCGGTTCTAGGGGATCGGGCGGAGGTCGGCGCCGATGTCGAGGACGGGGGCGGAGTGGGTGAGGGCGCCGACGGACACGTAGTCGACGCCGGTGGTCGCGACGGCGGCGGCATCGGGGAGGGTCAGCCCCCCGGACGCCTCGAGCGTGCAGCGCGCACCGCCGGTGTGGGCGGCGTGCTCCTTCGCGATGCCGACCGCGAGGCGCATCTGGTCGGGCGTGAAGTTGTCGAGCAGGACGAGGTCGGCACCGGCGTCGAGCACCTCGGTGAGCTGCGCGAGGGAGTCGACCTCGACCTCGACGGGCAGCCCCGGCCACATCGCCCGCACCTTGTCGAAGGCGGCCGCGACGCCGCCGGCGGCGACGACGTGGTTGTCCTTCACGAGCGCGGCGTCGGACAGGAACATCCGGTGGTTGACGCCGCCGCCGCAGCGCACGGCGTACTTCTCCAGGGCGCGCAGGCCGGGCGCGGTCTTGCGGGTGTCGACGATGCGCGCGCCCGTGCCCTCGACGGCGGCGACATAGGCCGAGGTCAGGGTGGCGACGCCGGACAGGTGGCACATGAGGTTGAGGGCGCTGCGCTCGGCGGTGAGCAGCTGCTGGGTGCGGCCGGTGACCGTCAGCAGGACGTCGCCGCGCACGACGCGGGTGCCGTCGGCGGAGACGACCTCGATCTCGGCGTCGGGATCGCACACGACGTCGAACACCGCTGCGGCCACCGGGATCCCGGCCACGACACCGGTCGCGCGCGCGACGAGGTCGAGCGTGGAGCGCTGGTCGACGGGGACGGTGGCGGCCGAGGTGACGTCGACGCCGCCGCCGAGGTCCTCGGTGACGGTGGCGGTCACCAGCGCCTCGATGGCGTCGGGGTCGAGGCCAGCGGCGTCGAGCGCGGCGGTGGTGGCGGGGCGCAGGCTCATGCGGTCTCCTCGGGTCGGGACAGCGGCTGAGGGACGGGCTCCTGCTCGGTGACGAGCACGCCGTCCTCGAGGTGGGACACCAGCCGGAGGTGCCAGTGCTCGTCGTCGGTGTCGGGGAAGTCCTCGCGCCAGTGCGACCCGCGGGTCTCCTTGCGCATCTTGGCGTTGGCCGCGAGGACGGTGCCGATCGCGTGCAGGTTCGTCGTCTCCCACGCGCGCGTGTGCGGGTCGTCGGTGGTGGTGTGGCCGATGGCCGACAGGACGCCGAGGGTCGCCGCCATCGAGTCGCGCGAGCGCAGCACGCCCACGCCCTCGGTCATGGCGGCCTGCAGCGCCTTGCGGGCACCGGGGTCGAGGACGGCGCTCGGCACCGACGGCTCGACCGGGTCGCGCCGCTCGGGCAGGCCCTCGGCGAGGACGTCGCCGATGCGCGAGGCGAAGACGAGACCCTCGAGCAGCGAGTTGGAGGCGAGCCGGTTGGCACCGTGCACGCCGGTGCAGGCGCACTCGCCGACGGCGTACAGGCCGCGCACGGTGGTGCGGCCGTAGGCGTCGGTGCGCGCGCCGCCCGAGGCGTAGTGCTGCGCGGGCGCGACCGGGATGAGGTCCTTCGACGGGTCGACGCCGATCTCCCGCAGCGAGGCGAGGATGGTCGGGAAGCGCTTCTCCCACATGGCCGATCCGAACTCGCGCGCGTCGAGCCACACGTGCTTCGCGCCGGTCTCGCGCATCCGCCGCATGATGCCCTTGGCGACGACGTCGCGCGGGGCGAGGTCGGCGAGCGGGTGCTGGCCCTCCATGAACCGGATGCCGGCGTCGTCGCGGAGCACCGCGCCCTCGCCGCGCACCGCCTCGCTCACGAGCGGCTGCTGCCCGGTGGAGCCCTCGCCGAGCCAGAGCACGGTCGGGTGGAACTGCACGAACTCGAGGTCGGCGACCTTGGCCCCTGCGCGCAGGGCGAGGGCCATGCCGTCGCCCGTCGCCACCGAGGGGTTGGTGGTGGCGGAGAAGACCTGGCCGAGACCGCCGGTCGCGAGCACCACGGCCGGCGCGAGGACGGCGCCCACACCGTCGCGCGCACCCTCGCCCATCACGTGCAGCGTGACGCCCTGCACCGCGCCGCGGTCGTCGAGCAGCAGGTCGAGGGCGAGCGCGTTCTCGACGAGCTCGATGCCCGCGCGCCCCTCGACCGCGGCGACGAGCGCCCGCGAGATCTCGGCCCCGGTGGCGTCGCCGCCGGCGTGCGCGATGCGGTCGCGCAGGTGGCCGCCCTCGCGGGTGAGCGCGATGTCGCCGGACTCGTCGGTGTCGAAGCGCGCGCCGAGGTCGATGAGCCGCCGGACCGCTCCGGGGCCCTCGGTGACGAGGACCCGGACCGCGTCGGGGTCGCAGAGCCCGGCGCCCGCGACGAGGGTGTCGCGCTCGTGGTCGGCCGGGGAGTCGTCCTCGGCGAGGGCGGCCGCGATGCCGCCCTGCGCCCAGCGGGTGGAGCCGGCGTCGACACGCGCCTTGGTCACGAGCAGCACGCGGTAGCCGGCGGCGCGGGCGTGCAGCGCGGTGGTGAGCCCGGCGACGCCCGAGCCGATCACGACGACGTCGGCCTCGAGGGTCCAGCCCGGCGAGGGCGCGGTGAGGCGCTGGGGCAGGCGGATGGTCACGCGGGGGCTCCCAGCACCAGGCGGCAGTTGTCGAGCAACCGGACGCTACCGACCCGGACGGCGACGAGCAGCCTCGCCTCCCCGGACGCGGGTGCGGGACCGAGCTGCGAGTCGCGCACGACGGCGTAGTCGACGGTGACGTCGTACGCCGAGAGCGCGCGCACCACGGCCGTCTCGACCTCGCACGGGTCGCCGCCGGCCGCGGCCGCCTCGCGTCCTGCGGCGAGAGCCGCGGGCACCGCGCGGGCCACCGTGCGCTGGTCGTCGGAGAGGTAGCCGTTGCGGCTGGAGAGCGCGAGGCCGTCGTCGGCGCGCACGGTCGCGACGCCCACGATGTCGACGCCGAGGTCGAGGTCGCGCACCATCCGGCGGATCAGCGTGAGCTGCTGGTAGTCCTTCTCGCCGAACAGCGCGACGTGCGGCCGGGTCAGCGACAGCAGCTTCGCGACGACGGTGAGCACTCCGCGGAAGTGGCCGGGGCGCACCGCGCCCTCGAACAGGGTGCCGAGCTCGCCGGGGTCGACCGTGACGACCGGGTCGCCGTCGGGGTAGACGACGTCGGGCGACGGCGCGAAGACGAGGTCGACACCCGCCTCGCGGCACGCGGCGAGGTCGTCGTCGAAGGTGCGCGGGTAGCTGGCGAGGTCCTCGCCCGGCGCGAACTGCGTGGGGTTCACGAAGATCGTGACGGTCACGTGGCCGCCGGGGCCGACGAGGGCGCGGGCCTCGCGGACGAGCTGCAGGTGCCCGGCGTGCAGTGCGCCCATCGTCATGACGACCGCGCGGCGCGCACCGGGGTCGACCGCTGCGAGCGCCGAGGCGAGGTCGGGACGCGTCGAGACGACCTGCGTCATCGCTCCTCCTCCCGGCCGGCGAGCACGTCGAGCAGCCGCTCCGCGGCGTCGGGACGCAGCATGCCGTTGGCGAGCGCGCGGTCGGCGGTGGCGCGCGCGAGGGCGACGTAGGTCGCGCGGGCCTCGGGCGCGACGCCGGAGATCTCGGCGAGGTGCGCGGCGACGGTCCCGGCGTCGCCGCGGGCGACCGGTCCGGTGAGCGCGGTGTCGCCGTAGCGCAGGACGTTGTCGAGCGCGGCCGACAGCAGCGGCGCGACGAGCCGCGCAGGCTCCTCGACGCCGGCGGAGCGCAGCAGGTCGAGCACCTGCGCCTCGAGGGTGATCAGGTGGTTCGAGCCGTGCGCGAGAGCCGCGTGGTAGAGCACGCGGTGCCCCTCCGCGACCCACACCGGGTCGCCGCCCATCTCGACGACGAGCGCCTCGGCCGCGGGCCGCAGCGGGTCCGGCGCGGTGACGCCGAAGGGGACACCAGTGAGCCGCGGCAGGTCGACGCTGGTGCCCGTGAACGTCATGACCGGGTGCAGCGCGAGCGGCAGCGCACCGCGCGCGGTCGCCGGGTCGAGCACGCGGTAGCCGAACCGGCCGCTCGCGTGGGCGAGGAACTGCCCGGCCCGCACCGCACCGGTGTCGGCGAGGCCCTGCACGAGGCCGGGCAGCACGTCGTCGGGGACGGTGAGCAGCACGAGGTCGGTGTCGGCGAGCACCTCGGGCACGGACACGAGGGGGACGCCGGGGAGCAGCGCCTCCGCGCGCAGGCGCGAGGTCTCCGAGACGGCGTACGCCGCGACGACGTGATGGCCGGCGCGGGCCAGGGCCGCCCCGAGGACGGCACCGGCACGGCCGGTGCCGACGACGCCGACGCGCAGACGCGGCGGCGCACCGGGGACGGGCTGCTCGGTCACGCGCGGCCTTCCTGGTCGTTCCGGTCCTCGCCGGTACCGGACGTGCCTGCCAGCCTAACGACGCCGCTAGCGTGCCGGGGTGGCCGCCGGTCGGGACGCACCGCGCAGCGGGCCGCGACCGTGGTCGCAGGCCTGGGAGTCGTCGCGCTCGTTCTGGCCGGAGGGGCCGGGGCTCGCGGGTCCCGCCGCGCACTTCCGCACCGCGACGCACGTCGGGCCGGTGCTCGCGCAGGCGCTGCTCGTGCTGCTGCGCGAGGTGGATGCGCGGCTCGACCATCCTGCGGAGCTCGACGTCGTCGACGTCGGTGCGGGTGGTGGTGAGCTGCTCGCCGAGCTGCTGGCGCAGGCGGGGCCGTCGCTGGCTCCGCGGCTGCGGCTCGTCGGCGTCGACCTGCTGCCCCGCCCCGCCGGTCTCGATCCGCGCATCGCGTGGATCGAGGGCGCGGCACCCGACTCGGTGCCGCCGGTGCGCGGGCTGCTCGTCGCGCACGAGTGGCTCGACGAGTTCCCGGTCGACGTCGTGGTGCTCGACGACGACGGCGTGCTGCGGACCGTGCTCGTCGACGATGACGGCACCGAGTCGCTCGGCGGACCGGCGTCGGAAGGGTCGGTGGCGTGGGTGGACCGGTGGTGGGGCGGCCTCGCGCCCGGCGACCGCGCCGAGGCGGGCACGGCGCGCGATGCCGCGTGGCAGGCCTGCGTGCAGCGGGTCGTCGCGGGGACGGCGCTCGCGGTCGACTACGGCCACGTGCTCGCGGAGCGGGAGTCGGGCCGGTACGCCGCGGGCACTGTCGCCGGGTACCGCGACGGGCGCGACGTCGCGCCGCGGGCGGACGGCAGCGTGAACCTCACCGCGCACGTCGCGGTGGATTCCCTTGCGGTGCACGGTCTTGGCGGGACCGCGTACTCGCCGGTGCGTCAGCGCGAGGTGCTGCAGGCGCTCGGCGTCAGCGCGGCGCTCCCCGACCTCGTTCTCGCGAGCACCGACCCCGACGCCTACGCCGACGCGCTGGCGCTGGCGTCGCAGGCCTCAGAGCTGCTCGACCCCGCCGGGCTCGGTGCCTTCTGGTGGCTGCGGCACGACGTCTGAGGTCGACAGCGACGCGGTCGGCGGCACAGGCGGCCTCGGGTCCAGCGCGGCCTGGTCGGACGACGGCGGTGCGGGCCGCGACGGGTCGAGCTGAGGAGTGTCGGGCTGAGACGGGTCGGCGCCGTCGCCGGTGAAGTGCCGACCGATCCAGCGCAACGAGGTGTCGCCGGCGCGCGCGACCGCGGCGCGGGCGGCCTGCTCCTGCGCGAGGCGGCGCGCCTCGACGGCGTCGCGGTGGTGGCCGGTGATCTTCACGGCTCCCGGCGTCGAGTCGACATGCATCGACGCGAGTCCGAGGCTGCGCTGCCACGGCCCCTGCGTGACGCGCACCGACTGCGTGCGCGCGTGCGGCACGACGTCCCAGCGCTCGACGATGCGGCCGCCGCGGGTGATGAAGACGTTGTCGTCCCACGCGACCGCGAGCTGGCGCCACTGGATCCACGCGCGCTTGCGCGCCCGCTCCGGCGCCGGCTGCCATGGGATGTCGGTGAGGTCGACGCCGGGCAGCACGCGCGCGACGATCGCGAGCGCGACCGGCCACGGCGCGACGGGGAGCAGGACGTTCTCGCTGTAGCTCTGGTCGCCGCTGCCCTGGCTGTGCGACGAGGCGCCCGCGATGTTGAGCCGGACCCGCACCCAGTTGCGCTTGCGCCACAGG
>JBGAJT010000330.1:0-3540 GCA_044224785.1 Candidatus Nanopelagicales bacterium
CCCCGCGGGGGGCCACCCGGGGGGGGGGGCCCCCACTCTCGGGGGGGGCCGCCCCCGAGCCAGGGTCTGTCGTCACTTCAGGACGGGAGCGCCGGCCTGGGCCAGGTACTGGTCCTGCAGCTTGGCGAGGGTCCCGTCGGCGCGCAGGGCGTCGACGGCACCGGTGACGCACTTCGTGATCGCGCTGTCCTTGGCGAGGAGCAGGCCGAGGGGCTCGACCGAGCTGGCCGAGTTCGGCAGCTGGCCGACGATCTTGCCCTTGTCGATCTCCGCACCGGCCAGGTAGAAGGCCGTGGGGAGGTCGACGACGAGGCCGTCGATCTGCTTGTTCTTCAGCGCGGTGACGGCGGCGGCGTTGTCGTTGAAGACCTGGGCCTGCTGGGTGGGCGCGATGCCCTCCTGCAGGGCCTTGAGCGACGTGGTGCCGACGGCCGCACCCAGCTTGGCGTCCTTGAGCTCGGCCACCGAGGTAGCGCTCGAGATCGGGCTGCCCTCGTAGCTCACGACGGCCTGGGTGACGTCGTAATACGACGACGAGAAGTCGACGGCCTTCTTGCGGGCGTCGGTGATCGAGTACTGCTGGATGTTGAAGTCGAAGGTCTTCGGGCCCGGCTTGATGGCCTCGTCGAACCCGGTGCGGACCCACGTCACGTCGGCGTCGGTGTAGCCGAGCTGCTTGGCGACGGCGTACGCGACGGCGGCCTCGTAGCCCTTGCCGCTCTCGGGCTTGTTGTCCTCGACCCACGGCGGGTACGCCGGGTCGCCGGTGGCGACGGTGAGGACGCCCTTCTGGATGGTCGCGAGGGTCGCGGGGGAACAGGTCGCGGAGGCCGACTCGGAGCCGGCTCCGGACGCCGTCGGCGTCGAGGCGGACGAGGACCCGCAGGCCGCGAGCAGCAGGGCTGCGGCGACCGGGATCAGAGCGAGCGGGGAACGGCGCACGGTGGTACCTCCGGGGTTCGCGCGGGCCAACTCCCGCGCGGCGGTCATTCTGCCAAACGGGGGACGACCCTCCGTACGCGGAGGTGCCCGCTCCCCCGTGGCGGCCGGGTTCCGAGACCTGATCGAGACCTACCCGCGCGCCCACGGGTGCGGCTGCGCGTCGCGGCGGGCCGCGGTCGAGGACGGGACGACCCCGACCACGAGGTCGACCAGGGAGCGCCGGTCGCGACGTGCCAGGGCCGGCGCCCAGAGCAGGATCAGGACGACGGCGGCCAGCCCCGGACGGCCGAGCAGGGACAGCACGCCGAAGACGACGACGTAGAGCGCCGCGCGGCCGAGGTTGGTGCGACGGTCGGCGCGGTGACCCTCGGGGTCGAGCGCCAGCATGCTCATGATCGCGTCGCCCGGCGTCCCGTGGCCGAGGCGACAGGCGACGAGCCAGACGATGAGGAGGATCGCCACCAGCGCGACCTGGAAGACGATCGGCGGCAGGCCGGTCTGGGTCTGGTAGTCGGCGGTCGGATCGGTGTTGGCGATGTCGAAGAACACCAGCACGGCACCGAGCAGGATCGTCGCGATGAGACCGACGCCGGCGGACACGACGAGGGTGAGGAACGCGCTCAGCACCAGCTCGCGCCGCGACGGCGGCTGCGCCACCGACCGCGGGCGGTCATCAGGAGCCGGGGCGGTGCCGTCGCCCTCCCAGAGCGTCACCGTTCGAGGCTAACGCCGGCCGATCGCCCAGGCACGCACCCGGTCGATGCGCTGGCGAAGCTCCGCGCCGCTCGCGCGCGGGACCTCGGGACCGCCGCAGACCCGGCGCAGCTCGGCGTGCACGCTCGCCTGGCTCGAGCCGCTCTGGCGGGCGTAGGCGCGGACGCAGTCGTTGAGCTCGCGGCGCAGCGCCGGCACGTCGACGACGACGACCTCGGGGGCCGAGGCGGCCTTCCCCCTGCCCTTGCCGCGCGAGCGGAGCAGGTCGGTCACCTGGTCGGCGTCGAGGAGCCCGGGGATCCCGAGGAACTCCTCCTCCTCGACCGTGCCCGGGCCGACGCCGGCGCCGTACTCGTCGTCGCCGAAGAGCACGCGGTCGAACGTCGCCTCGCTCTCGAGGGCCTCGAAGCTGAGCTGGTCGTCGTCGAGGAGGTCGGCGGTGTCGCGCTGCTGCAGGGCCTGCGCGACGAGCGCGTCCTCCTCCGTCCACGTGCCGTCGGCGCGACGGCCGAGCACGTGGTCGCGCTCCTCCTCGAGCTCGCCGGCGAGGCGCAGCAGCACCGGGACGCTCGGCAGGAACACGCTCGCGGTCTCGCCGCGTCGCCGGGCCCGGACGAAGCGGCCGACGGCCTGGGCGAAGAACAGCGGGGTCGACGTCGACGTCGCGTAGACGCCGACCATGAGCCGGGGTACGTCCACGCCCTCGCTCACCATGCGCACGGCGACCATCCACCGGTCGTCGCCGGCCGAGAACGCGGTGATCTTCTCGCCGGCCTTCGGGTCGTCGGAGAGGACGACGACCGGCTTGCGGCCGGTGAGCGCGTGCAGCTGCTTGGCGTAGGCGCGCGCCTTGGTCTGGTCGGTGGCGATCACGAGACCGGCGGCGTCGGGGACGTGCTTGCGCACCTCGGCGAGGCGGCGGTCGGCGGCGCGCAGAACCTGCGGGATCCACTCGCCCTGCGGGTCGAGCGCCGTGCGCCAGGCCTGCTGCGTGACGTCCTTGGCCTGGTCGGCGCCGAGCACCGCGGCGACCTCGTCGCCCGCGCGCGTGCGCCACCGCATCCGGCCGCTGTAGGCGAGGAACATGACCGGCCGCACGACGTTGTCGCGCAGGGCGTCGCCGTACCCGTACGACGTGTCGGCAGCGCTGCGCGGGATGCCGTCGGAGCCGGGCGCGTAGGTGACGAACGGGATCGGGTTGATGTCGGAGCGGAACGGCGTACCGGTGAGTGCGAGCCGACGGGTCGCGGGCTCGAACGCCTCGCGAACCGACTCGCCCCACGACAGCGAGTCGCCCGCGTGGTGCACCTCGTCGAGGATCACGAGGGTCTTGCGGTCCTCCACCCGGCGGCGGAACAGCAAGGTGCTCGCCGCGACACCGGCGTAGGTCACCGCGATGCCGAGGTAGTCGCTGCTCGTCGTGCCCTTCGACCCGGAGAAGTCGGGGTCGAGCGGGATGCCGACGCGCGCCGCCGCCTGCGCCCACTGCGTCTTGAGGTGCTCGGTCGGCGCGACCACGATGATCCGCTCGACGACCCGCCGGTCGAGGAGGTCGCCCGCGAGGCGGAGCGCGTAGGTCGTCTTGCCCGCACCCGGCGTCGCGACGGTGAGGAAGTCGCGCGGGTCGCGCCGCAGGTACTCCTCGAGCGCCGCCTGCTGCCACGCGCGCAGCCGCTCGGCCGTCCCCCGAGGGGCGCGCGAGGGGTACGCCGGCGACAGGTGCGCGGCGTGGGCGGCGGTGGTCATAGGACGGCGACTCTACGAGAGCCGACCCCGAGACTCACCGCCCCGGGTGAGGGCGTGTCCCGCCCCCGCCTGTGCTATCGGAGGACCCCGGAGACCCGCGTGCAGCGTGAGCAGGAACGCGTCGTGGGGAGCGCGTTC
>JBGAJT010000331.1:0-3523 GCA_044224785.1 Candidatus Nanopelagicales bacterium
CTCGCCGCGGCGCATCGCGGCGTCGCGCCCCGGTACGTCGCGCAGCGCCGCGAGGATCAGCGCCCACGTGTGCTCGACCACCGGCGCCTGCGTGCCGCCCGTCGAGCAGACGACGACGGATCGCGCCGCGCACGCCTCGAGGTCGATCGACGCGTTGCGCACACCGGTCGTGACGACGAGCTGCAGCGACGGCAGCAGGTCGAGCAGCGCCACGTCGATCCGGGTGCGCTCCCGCTGCACCACGAGGACATCGAAGCCGGCGAGCAGCGACCCGAGCTCGGCGACGTCGTCGACGTGACGCTCGAACGCGACGACCTCCTCCGCGCCGAGTGAGCGCCAGTCGGCGCACGACAGGGCGACGCGCTCGACGTCGTCGAGGATCGCGACCCGCATCGCAGTCGCCGTCAGGCCCGGTGCGGGAACTGGGAGAAGTCCGGGGTCCGCTTCTCCTTGAAGGCTTCTCGGCCCTCGCGAGCCTCGGGCTGGCCGTAGAAGAGCAGGTTCGCGTCGTGCGCGAGCTGCTGGATGCCGGCGTAGCCGTCCTCGTGCGCGTTGAAGCTCAGCTTCACCAGGCGCAGCGCCCACGGAGACAGCGCCATCATCTCGCGGCACCACTGCACCGTCGTCGCCTCGAGGTCGGCGAGAGGGACGACGGTGTTGACCAGACCCATGCTCATCGCCTCGTCGGCGTCGTACTGCCGGCAGAGCATCCAGATCTCCTTGGCCTTCTTCGGGCCGACGAGGTCCGCGAGGATGCTCGCGCCGTAGCCGCCGTCGAACGAGCCGACCTTCGGCCCGACCTGGCCGAAGCGCGCGTTGTCTGCGGCGATGGTGAGGTCGGCGACGAGGTGCAGCACGTGACCGCCACCGATCGCCCAGCCCGCCACCATCGCGACGATCGGCTTGGGGCAGCGGCGCATCTGCACGTGCAGGTCTGTGACGTGGAAGCGCCCGGTCGCGCCCTCGTCGGTCTTGTAGCCGCTGTCGCCGCGCACCCGCTGGTCGCCGCCGGAGCAGAACGCCTTGTCGCCCGCACCGGTGAGGATGATGACGCCGACCGACTCGTCCTCGCGGGCGACGTCGAGCGCGCGGGAGATCTCGATGATCGTCTGCGGACGGAACGCGTTGTGGACCTCGGGGCGGTTGATCGTGATCTTCGCGATCCCGTCCTCGCTGGTCTCGTAGCGGATGTCGGTCCACTCGCCGCTCGCGCGCCAGACGACAGGGGCGGTGCTCAGGTCAGCCATGCGGCCATTCTGTCGCCCTGCGGCGCGGACCTCATCCCGAGACCCCGACGAACCGCACCCGCTGCCCCGGACGGGCCTGCCCGGCGACGTCAGTGTCGGCGTCGAGCACCACGGCGACCACCGGGTAGCCGCCGGTCACGGGGTGGTCGGCGAGGAACAGCACGGGCAGCCCGCTCGGGGGCACCTGGACCGCACCGCGCACCAGGCCCTCGCTCGGCCACTCGCGCGCGGCGTCCCAGGCGAGGCTGCCGGCGTGCGAGCCCTCGGGCCGCCCGAGCCGCAGCGCGACCCGGCTGCTGGCGGCCGTCACCTCCCACTCCCCGTCGAGCAGCGCCTCGAACCCGGGCACCCGCTCGTGCCGCGGCCCGACCAGCGCCTCGAGCTCGATCACGCCCTCGCGCCAGGTGCGCCGACGGTTCGCGCGCGGGGTCCACGGGGCGTCCTCGACCGGGCCGAGCGGCAGGACGTCGTCGCGCCGCAACGGCTCGGGCCCCAGCCCCGCCAGCACGTCGCGGCTGCGCGACCCGAGCACCGGTACGACGTCGATCCCACCGCGCACCGCGACGTAGGAGCGCAGCCCGCGCTGCGCCGGGCCGACCACGAGCTCCGCGCCGTCGCGAAGCCGGATCCGCGCGTCGTGCACCTCGGCCGCGTCGTCGACCGACACGTCGCACGGCGCCCCCGCGACGGCCACCCACGCGTCACCGACCGCGCGCAGCCGCAGGCCGCCGCCGACGTGCTCGAGCACCGCGGCGCCCGGCGCGTTGCCGACGAGGTCGTTCGCCCGGCGGCAGGACTCGCGGTCGGCAGCGCCCGACGGCCCCACGCCCCACCTCGCCAGGCCCGGGCGGCCGGCGTCCTGCACCAGGGTGAGCAGACCGGGCTCGACGACGACGAGCGCTCGGCTCATGCGGCACCGCCGTCGACGAAGCGGACGCGCATCCCCGGGACGATCGCGGCCGGCGGATCGGCGTCGACGTCCCACATCACGTGCGTGGTGGAGCCGATGAGCTGCCACCCGCCGGGCGAGCGCGAGGGGTAGATGCCGCAGTAGTCGCCGGCGAGCGCGACCGACCCCGGCTCGACGGCGGCGCGCGGCTCGGGTCGCCGCGGGGCGACCAGGCGCGGGTCGCCGCCGACGAGGTAGACGAACCCGGGCGCGAAGCCGGCGAACGCGGCGGTCCACACCGTCGCCGTGTGCGCAGCCACGACCTCGGCGGTGGTGAGTCCGCTGGCGCGCGCGACGTCGTCGAGGTCGGGGCCGTGGTAGCTGACGACGACGACGATCTCCCCGCTCTCGGCGGTCGGCGACGCCGCGTACGCGTGCAGCGCCCGGCCGACGAGCAGCTCGAGGTCCTCGAGCCGGGCGCCGAGGTCGGCGCCGGACCGGAACCGGACCAGCACCGACTCGCCCGCGGGGACGACGTCCTCCACCTCGCGCAGCGCACCGAGCCCGCGCGCCACCCGCAGCGCCTGGTCGATCCCGTCGACGGCGACGAGCACGGCGCGATCGCCGGCCGGCAGCAGGCGCGGCGTCACGCGAAGGACCTGACCTCGACCCCGGCCGCCTCCAGGGCGCGACGGACCGCGGCGAGCATCTGCGCAGCGCCATCGGTGTCGCCGTGTAGGCACAGCGTCTGCGCTTCGACCGCGAGCGGTACGCCGGACTGCGCGACGACCTCGCCGCGCAGGGCGAGACCGACGGCGCGCGAGGCGATCTCGTCGGTGCCGTGCAGCACCGCACCCGGCTCGCTGCGCGGGACGAGGGTCGCGTCGTCGCGGTAGGCACGGTCGAGGAACGCCTCACCCACGACGCGAACGCCTGAGTCCCCGGCGAGCCGGGCCAGCTCGCCGCCCGGGAGCGCGACCACCGCGAGCCCCAGGTCGCAGCGCACGATCCCGCGCACCACCGCCTCGGCCTGCGCGGTGTGGTGCACGACGGTGTTGTAGAGCGCGCCGTGCGGCTTCACGTACCGCACGCGCGTGCCCGCCGCGGTCGCCACGTCGTGCAGCGCCCCGATCTGCTCGGCCACGAGGTCGGTGAGGTCGTCGGATGCGAGGTCGACGAACCGCCGACCGAAGCCCTCGACGTCGGCGTACGACACGTGCGCCCCGACCGAGACACCGTTCTCCACCGCGAGGTCGACAGTGCGGCGCATCGTCGTGGCGTCGCCGCAGTGGCCGCCGCACGCGACGCTCGCGCTGGTGACCAGGCGCAGGATCGCGGCGTCGTCGGTACGCCAGTCGCCCCGCGACTCGCCGACATCGGCGTTCAG
>JBGAJT010000332.1:0-3518 GCA_044224785.1 Candidatus Nanopelagicales bacterium
GGTACCTCGCCGAAGTTGCGCTCCACCATCACGCCGGTCTTGTCGAGCTCGTGCTCGCAGAACACCAGGGCGCGATCGATGACCTCGTGGATGGGGACCGGCGCGGGGACCACCTTGCGCGGGCGGGAGTACTCGGTGAGGTCGCGCGAGAAGCGGAGGATGCGCTCGGCGGCCTCCTTGATCCGGGTGAAGCGATCGAGATCGTTCGGGTCGCCGGGGCCGCGCTCGGAGTCGCCGAGGAACGCATTGACGTCGGCCATGCGCTGGCGCGGCGCCACCACGCGCACCCGGTCGCCGAGCTGCACCACGAGGTCGTCGGTGGCGAGCAGGTCCGCGTACGGGACGGCGCGACCGTACTGCGCCGCCGCCTCGCGATGGGAACCGAGCCGGGCGGCCTCGTCGCCCGCGGCGACGGCGAACTCCAGGATCGCCTCGGCGTCGCCGGCGGCGTCGGCGTGCTCGGCGAGCCGGGCGTAGGGCCGCATCGTCGCGGGCAGGGCGCGCAGCCGGTCCATCACCTGCCAGTGCAGCGCGCCGAGCCGGCCCGGCGTGATCCCCGAGAGCACGGCCTGCCGGGTGAGCTCGTGGCGGAAGGCGTACGCCGGCGCCTCGAACCGGAGCATGCCGGCGCGCACGCACTCGTCGACCGCGTCGGGCGACACGCCCGTCATCCCGTGCACGACGGTCGGTTCGATGCGGGTGCCGACGACGGCGGCGGACTCAAGCGCCAGCCGCGCCTGCGGCGAGAGCCGGTGCGCCCGGGCTAGCACGGCGTCCTGCACGGTGGGAGGCAGGTGCTCGCCACCGGCGGCCAGCACCTCGGTGACGAAGAACGCGTTGCCACCCGTCTCGGCGTAGAGCAGCTCGACGTCGAGATCCCCTGCGCCCACCAGCTCGGCGACGGCGTCACGGGACAGCAGCGGTACCTCCAGCCGACGGATCACCGGCAGCGAGGCGATGTCGCCCAGCGCGACGCGGAGCGGGTCGTCAGGGTCGAGGTGCTCGTCGCGGTACGTAGCCACGACGACCGCACCGGTGCCGTCGACCCGCCGGGCGAGGAAGCGCAGCAGGTCCAACGACGACTCGTCGGCCCAGTGCAGGTCCTCGATCACGAGCACGGTCGGGCAGGCGGCGAGCGCGGTCAGGGTCTCATCGAAGACGCGATCGCGGTCGCCCCGCGACAGCAGGTCGGTCACGAGTTCACCGAGGTCGGGGGCGACGTCGGCCAGCGGTCCGAGCGGCCGCGGGGAGGAGAGCGGGTCGCACGCGCCGAGCAGCACGCGCGTGCTGTCGGCGATCGTGCCCGCCCATGCGCGCACGAGCGCGGACTTGCCCACCCCGGCCTCGCCGTGGACGAGGACCAGGCGACCGGACCCCTCTCGGGCCTCGGCGTACGCGGCGTCGAGTGCCTCGAGGAGCCCCTCCCGCTCCAGCAGAGCCACGGGGTCAGGGTAGGCCGGTACCTGGCGCCTCGAGGGCAGGAACGAGGAGACCGTGGGGCCGTCCAGGCTGGGGTCCTGCGCCAGCACGAGGCGCTCGAGCTCGCGCAGCGCGCTGCCGGGATCGACCCCGAGCTCGTCCGCGAGCACGCGACGGGCCCGCTGGTAGGACGCGAGCGCGTCGGACTGCCGACCCGCGCGGTACTGCGCCACCATGAGCAGCGCCCAGAACCCCTCGTGGGTGGGGTGCCACCGCACGAGAGCCTCCAGCTCCGCCACCGGCGCGACCGTGCCGGACCGACCGAGCTCGGCGGAGAGCCTGTGCTCCACGGCGTCGAGGCGCACCCGTTCCAGGCGCGCACCCTCCACCGCGAGCTCGGGACAGTCGGCGAACTCGCCGAACGCCGGTCCGCGCCACAGCGCGAGCGCCTCGGCGAGGACCTCGCTGCCTCGGTCGAGGCGGCCGGCCAACACGTGGCGGGTGCCCTCGTCGATGCGCCGCTCGAAGACCACGGCGTCGACCGACTCGGGCGCGACGTCGAGCAGGTAGCCGTGGCGACCCGTGCGCACGGCTCCCGGGTCGGGGAGAGCGCGGCGCAACCTGGCCACGTGCGACTGCAGCGTCTGCCCCGGGGCCGTCGGAGGTGCGTCGCCCCACAGTCCGTCGACGAGGGAGTCAGGAGACAGCTCCTGCCCCGGCGTACGCGCGAGCAGGGCCAACAAGCGACGCGGCAACGGCCCGCGCACGTCGACCGGTCGACCATCGTGGCTGACCTCAAGGGTTCCGAGCACCCATGTCTGCATGACTTCGACGGTAGGCAGGCCGCCCTTGCAGCGGGAGGGGAGAACTACCCGGATTGGCGGTTGCAGCGCCCTTGCAGGGACGTGCCAGCCCGGGTGGGAAGCGTGCTCCCCGCAGCCGCGGTCGCCGACCGCAACCGGCTCACCTCCCTCCTCCAGGAGTTCGCCATGACGCTCGTCTCCTCCCCCGTCACCACCTCGCCCTCAACCACCTCCGCCCCTGTCTCCGCCGGCTCATCGCCCTCGGAGCAGCTGCGTGTGGTCGGCCCGCGTCACCGCACCGTCGTCATCGCCCTGGTCGCCGTGGTCGCCATCACCGTGGTCCTCGCCACCGGATGGCTCCTCCTGCGTGCCCGCTCCGGCGACGCGGCGACGACGACACCGCGGTCCGTCCACGGCATCGGCGGCACCCCTCTGCGCGGCGGCGTGGGCTCGGCGGCGATCGCAGCCGCACCCGCCACCGTGTCCGACCGCAGCGAGGTCGCCCACGGCACGCTCGGGAACATCCGCGTCGGTGGATCGAGCGCGGGCGCGGCCGGCAGGGCTGCGTCCCTTTCGTCGCCTACGCCCGCTTGGCCGTCCGACGAGTCGGCCGAGCTCGTGCACGGCACCGCCGGGTCGCTGTCCGACGCCGCCGGCGCGCAGGTGGCGTGATCCGGCGCTCGGGAGCCACGGCGGAGCAGCGAGAGCATCGCGTCCGCCGCCGGCTCCCCGCCCGCGTGGGTCGCTGGCCAGACGGCAAGATGGTGCCCACCATGGACACCGCGACCCCGCTGCTCGAGCTGCTCGGCGACGCTCGCGACGAGGACCACGTCTACGAGGCGTTCGTGACGTGGACGCAGGGCCTGGGCCTCGAGCTCTACCCGGCGCAGTCCGAGGCGGCGCTGGAGATCGTGACCGGGAGCAACGTCATCCTCGCGACGCCCACCGGATCCGGGAAGTCGCTCGTCGCCGTCGCCGCGCACCTCACAGCGATGGCCGACGGGCGCCGCTCCTTCTACACCGCGCCCATCAAGGCGCTGGTGAGCGAGAAGTTCTTCGCGCTCTGCGACACGTTCGGCGCCGACAACGTCGGGATGCTCACCGGCGACGCGAGCGTGAACCCCGACGCGCCGATCATCTGCGCCACCGCCGAGGTCCTCGCCAACATGGCGCTGCGCCGCGGCAAGGAGGCCGACGTCGGCCTCGTCGTGAAGGACGAGTTCCACTTCTACGCCGAGCCCGCCCGCGGCTGGGCGTGGCAGGTCCCGCTCCTCGAGCTCACCGACGCGCAGTTCC
>JBGAJT010000333.1:0-3508 GCA_044224785.1 Candidatus Nanopelagicales bacterium
GTGGCTAAGGTACGAGAGCAGGCGTACGACGCCGCACGGGATCCCGTGCGGCCGCACGCCGACCGGACCCGACGACGACCGAGGTGACCCGCGGTGACCGCAGCGCCAGAGCTCGAGGGCACGTCCCCGGCGGACGACCCCAAGACCACCGCCGGCAAGATCGCCGACTTCGAGGCCCGCCGCGAGGCTGCTGCCCACGCGGCGAGCGAGAAGTCGGTCGAGAAGCAGCACTCGCGCGGCAAGGGCACGGCCCGCGAGCGCATCGAGCAGCTCCTGGACGAGGGCTCGTTCGTCGAGCTCGACGCGCTGGCCCGGCACCGGTCCAACGCGTTCGACCTGCCCGACAACCGGCCCTACGGCGACGGCGTCGTCACCGGCTACGGCACCGTCGACGGCCGGCAGATCTGCGTCTTCGCGCAGGACTTCACGATCTTCGGCGGCAGCCTCGGCGAGGTCTTCGGCGAGAAGATCGTCAAGGTCATGGACCTCGCGATGCGGACCGGGGTGCCGGTCGTCGGCATCAACGACTCGGGCGGCGCGCGCATCCAGGAGGGCGTCGTCTCCCTGGGCCTGTACGGCGAGATCTTCCGCCGCAACGTGCTGGCGTCCGGCGTCGTCCCGCAGATCTCGCTGATCATGGGCCCGTGCGCCGGCGGCGCGGTCTACTCCCCCGCCATCACCGACTTCACCGTCATGGTCGACAAGACCTCGCACATGTTCATCACCGGACCCGACGTCATCAAGACGGTCACCGGCGAGGACGTGGAGTTCGAGGACCTCGGCGGCGCGCGCACCCACAACAGCAAGAGCGGCGTGGCGCACCAGATGGCCGCCGACGAGGCCGACGCCATCGAGATGGTCAAGGCGCTGCTCGGCTTCCTGCCGAGCAACAACCTCGACGAGGCGCCGTCCTTCGAGATCGAGGCCGACCTGTCGCCGAGCGACTCCGACCTCGCGCTCGACACGCTGGTGCCCGACTCCCCGAACCAGCCGTACGACATGCACACGGTCATCGAGTCGGTCCTCGACGACGAGGACTTCTTCGAGATCCAGCCGCTCTGGGCGCCGAACATGATCATCGGCTTCGGCCGCGTCGAGGGCCGCTCGGTCGGCGTCGTCGCGAACCAGCCGATGCAGTTCGCGGGCACGCTCGACATCGAGGCCTCCGAGAAGGCCGCGCGCTTCGTGCGCACCTGCGACGCGTTCAACGTCCCGGTGCTCACGTTCGTCGACGTCCCCGGCTTCCTGCCCGGCACCGACCAGGAGTGGAACGGCATCATCCGCCGCGGCGCGAAGCTGATCTACGCCTACGCCGAGGCGACCGTCCCGCTCGTCACCGTCATCACGCGCAAGGCCTACGGCGGCGCCTACGACGTCATGGGCTCCAAGCACCTCGGTGCCGACGTCAACCTCGCCTGGCCCACCGCGCAGATCGCGGTCATGGGCGCGCAGGGCGCGGTCAACATCCTCTACCGCCGCGAGCTCGCGAAGGCCGACGACGCCGAGGCGACGCGCGCCGAGCTCATCGCCGACTACGAGCACACGCTGGCCAACCCCTACATCGCGGCCGAGCGCGGCTACATCGACGCCGTCATCCGACCGAGCGAGACCCGCGCCCAGGTGACCCGCGCTCTGCGCACCCTGCGCACCAAGCGCGCGGCACTGCCGCCCAAGAAGCACGGGAACATCCCGCTGTGAGCGAGCAGACCCCGGCTGCGGATCCGGCGCCCGAGCGCCCGGTCCTCACCGTCGTGCGCGGCGAGCCCGACGACGTCGAGCTCGCGGCCCTCGTCGCCGTGGTGACCGCAGCGGCCTCGGCCGGCGCGGCGTCGCACGACCCTCGGCCGCGCTCGGCGTGGGCGGACCCGTCGCGCTCGGTCCGCCGGCCGATGACCGGCGGCGGCTGGCGCACGTCCTTCGCGCCGCGGTGACGCCGGCGTGGCTGTCGGCGTGACCCGCGTCGTCCTCGCCTCGGCGTCGCCCGCCCGTCGCGCGCTGCTGCGCGCGGCAGGCATCGAGCCCGAGGTCGTCGTGAGCGGCGTCGACGAGGACGCCCTCGAGGACGCGCTGGCGGCGCAGGGCCGGACCTCCCCCGCCGAGCTCTGCGAGGCGCTCGCGATCGCGAAGGGCACGGCGGTCGGGGAGCAGCTCGCGACGACCGCGCGCGACGCCGTCGTCGTCGCGTGCGACTCGGTGCTCGACCTCGACGGCGCGCCGCTCGGCAAGCCCGACGACGCCGACGACGCCGTGCGCCGGTGGCGCGCGATGCGCGGCCGTACGGGGATCCTGCGCACCGGCCACTTCGTCGCGCGCCTCGACCGCTGGGGCGAGCGGCCCGCCACCGGTCCGGCGAACGTGAGCGCGGTCGCGTCGACGCTCGTCGTCTTCGCCGACCTCGACGACGCGACCATCGACGCCTACGTCGCGACCGGGGAGCCGCTGCACGTCGCGGGGGCGTTCACCCTCGACGGCCTCGGCGGCCCGTTCGTGGAGCGCATCGACGGCGACCCCTCCAACGTCGTCGGCCTGTCGCTGCCGCTGCTGCGCCGGATGCTGGCCGACCTCGACGTGCGGTGGACCGACCTCTGGGACGCCGGCACCCCCGGATCCCGGTGACCGGCCCGGGCGCAACGCGCACGCGCAGCGGACCGGGCTCTGGCACGGTGGACCCCGTGGAGCGCAGTGAGCTGACGTCGACGTACCTCGCCGCCCTCGACCTCGCACCGGGCGAGCCGACACCCGCGCTG
This sequence comes from Candidatus Nanopelagicales bacterium, assembly GCA_044224785.1. Classification (GTDB taxonomy): domain Bacteria; phylum Actinomycetota; class Actinomycetes; order S36-B12; family CAIYMF01; genus Longivirga. The sequence continues at coordinate 2,748 of JBGAJT010000333.1, forward strand.
CTGGCCGAGATCCAGCGCCGGCACATCGCCGCGTTCGCGTTCACGAGCGTCGGTCCGCGCCTCGGCGACGCGCTGCCGCTCGACCCGACCGAGCTCTACGACCGCATCGTCGTACGCCATCGCGGCGGCTACTGCTTCGAGCAGAACGGCCTGCTGTTCGAGGTGCTGTCCGACCTGGGCTACGAGCCGCGGCTGGTCCTCGGCCGGGTGCTCCTGTCGGGGAACCCGCATCCCGGTCTGACGCACCGGATCAGCGTCGTCGAGGTCGACGGCGTACCGCACGTCGTCGACGTCGGGTTCGGGGCGCCCGGCCCGCACCTGCCGGTGCCGATCGGCGGCGCCGTCGTGGGCTCGGACTGGCGCCGGTTCCGCGTCGTCGAGCTGCGCCCGGGCCACTGGACCATGCAGACGCAGACGGGCGACGACTGGCTGTCGCTGTACCGGTTCGAGCTGCTCGAGTACGGCGCGAGCGACTGCGAGGTCGGGCACTTCTACTCCCACCGCAGCCCGAACGCGTCGTTCACCCACCGCCTCGTCGCGTCCGTGATCCTCGACGACGAGGTCCGCTCGCTGCAGGACCGCGAGTACCGCGTGATCCGTCCCGACGGCGTCCAGGTCCGCGCGGTCGACGAAGCCGGCCTGCGCGCGCTGCTCGCCGACGAGCTCGGCGTCGACGTCACCGATGACGAGGCCACCCGCCTGCTGCCCCCGCGTTCGTGACGCGCGCGCGGCCCGCCGCGTGAAGGTTCCGTCAGAAGCGT
>JBGAJT010000334.1:0-230 GCA_044224785.1 Candidatus Nanopelagicales bacterium
AGAGCCCGAGGACGACGTACTGCACGCAGCGACTGTAGGGGCAGCCCGGTACCGGAGCGGTCGCCGCCTCGGACGAAGGCGTCGACAGCTCGGTACTGGAGCGGTCGCCGCCTCGGACGAGGCGTCGTGGTCGTGGGCGGCGGCTCCGGCCAGCGGGTCGCTGCTTCGGACGTGGCGTCGTACGTCGTGGTCAGGGCAGCGCGCGGTCAGGCGGTGCGCAGGAGGCCGGC
>JBGAJT010000334.1:240-3492 GCA_044224785.1 Candidatus Nanopelagicales bacterium
CGGTGCTCGGGGTGCGGAGGAGGGCGGCGAGCTCGGCGGCGGTGCTAGGGGGCGCGGAGGAGGGCGGCGAGCTCGGCGGCAGTGACCGGGCGGCAGCCCTTCGCGACGGCGGCGTCGACCACGCCCTGCTCCTGGTGCATGAGGAGGCGGCCGCGGCGCCACAGTGTGAGCGGGGGCTTGCGGCGCTCGGCGAGGTCGCGGGCGAGGCGCCGCACGAAGTTCTTCCACGGCGCGCGCACCAGCACCACGGCGTCGCCGAGCATCCCCGCGTCGCGGCAGGCGCTCACGATGTCGGGGGCGAAGACGCCCTCGGCCACGACGGCTGACGCCCCGTCGCAGCGGAACACCGAGCTACCGGTCGCGCGGCTCAGCGAGATGTCGTACGTCGGGACCTCCACCGAGCCCTCCGCGCAGAGTCGCGCCAGCGCCGCCACGGCACGGTCGTGGTGCCAGGCGCCGACGTCGTCCCAGTCGGGGATGCCGAGCTCCGCCGACAGCGGCAGCGAGGGATCGTCGGCGTCCTTGTAGAAGTCGTCGAGACGGAAGACCGGCAGGCCGCTGCGCGCTGCGATGTGCGACTTGCCCGAGCCCGACGGTCCGGCGAGCAGGATGACCCGTGCGGTCATGAGGCGGAGGCGAACGAGAGCCCGTCCAGGCGCTTGAGGGCCTCCCAGGAACGGCCCACGACCCGGAAGCCGCGGCGCGCGTACCAGTGCAGCGGCCAGTCGTCGGTCAGCGCCGACAGCACCACGTGCGTGCAGCCCGCGTCGTACGCCGCGCGCACCGCGGTGGCGAGCAGCGCGTCGGCGTAGCCGCGGCCGCGTGCCGGCACACGGGTCGCGACGGCGTCGACCTCGGCGGCCCAGCCGCGGACGTGCAGGTCGGTGCAGGCGACGAGGTCGCCGCAGGCCGGGTCCTCGAGCTCGGCGTCGCGCACGACCCACGCGAGCTCTCCGGGACCCTCGCCGCGGCGGTCGACCAGCTGCGCGACCTCGTCGTCGCCGATGCCGGGCAGCCACTCGGTGCGCCACAGCACGCCGTGCAGCCGCGCGATGTCGTCGCGCGTTGCCCGCTCGACCGAGATCGCCTGGGGGAGAGACGGTTCCACGTCGAGCTCGCGGGCCATCAGCACGAGGCTGGTGAGCTCGTAGCCGGCCTCGCGCAGACCCTCGCGCGTATCGTCCGACAGGTCGCACTCGGCGTTGATGTAGCGGTGGTCGGCGTCGGCGAGCACCTCGTCGGCCCACGCGACCAGCGCCGCCGGGCCGGGGTCTCGCCGGACGAGGACGGCGTTGTGCGCGAACGACTTCGGGTACGCCGGCGTCCGCATCGCCCAGACGCCGTCGGCGAGGGCTGCCACCTCGCCGGCCGACGCCAGGTTGCTCTCGGCGTACCAGTCGGCGACCCGCTCGCCGAGCGCGGCGTCGGCCGCGCCCACCTCCCCGACGTCCATGGATCAGACGCCGATCGGGTGCCAGACCGTCTTGGTCTCGAGGAACGACCGCACGCGGGTGAGGCCCGGGTCGGCCGACCAGTCGGTGGTGTCCGGACGGCGCACGCGCTTCACGTTGTCGGCGGCGGCGATCTCGAGGTCGCGGCGAAGCCCGGCGTCGTCGACGCCGGCGAGGTCGATCGCGTTCACGTCCATGTGCGCGGCGAGCCACGGCGCGATCTCCGCAGCGCGACCCGTGAGCAGGTTGACGACGCCGCCGGGGAGGTCGGACGTCGCGAGCACCTCGGACAGCGTGATGGCCGGGAGCGGCCGGTCCTCCGACGCGACCACGACGGAGGCGTTGCCGGACACGATGATCGGCGCGACGACCGACACCAGGCCGAGCAGCGACGACTCCTGCGGAGCCACCACCGCGACGACGCCGGTCGGCTCGGGCACCGAGAAGTTGAAGTACGGGCCGGCCACGGGGTTCGAGGCACCGAGCACCTGCGCGAGCTTGTCGGCCCAGCCGGCGTACCAGACCCAGCGGTCGATCGCGGCGTCGACAGCAGCCTCGGCGCGACGCGCGGTGAGGCCCTCCGCGGCGACGACGTCGGCCACGAACTGCTCGCGGCGTCCCTCCATCACCTCGGCCACGCGGTAGAGCACCTGGCCGCGGTTGTAGGCCGTGGCGCCCGCCCAGCCGCCGAACGCCTTGCGGGCCGCGACGACGGCGTCGCGCGCGTCCTTGCGCGACGCGAGGGCGGCGTTGGCGAGGAACCGGCCCTTGGTGTCGGTGACCTCGTACGTACGGCCGCTCTCGCTGCGCGGGAACGCGCCGCCGACGTAGAGCTTGTAGGTCTTGCGGACCTCGATGCGCGATGCCATGTCAGTCCTCTACTTCACGTCGAGGTACGCCGCGAGCCCGTGCCGACCGCCCTCGCGGCCGTACCCGGACTCCTTGTACCCGCCGAAGGGGCTGGTGGGGTCGAAGCGGTTGAACGTGTTGGCCCAGACGACGCCCGCCCGCATCGCGTTGGCCATCTTGAGGATCCGCGATCCCTTGTCGGTCCAGATGCCCGCCGAGAGGCCGTAGGGCGTGTTGTTCGCCTTCTCGACGGCCTCGCTCGGCGTGCGGAAGGTGAGCACCGAGAGCACCGGGCCGAAGATCTCCTCGCGCGCGATGCGGTGCGCCTGCGAGACGCCGGTGAACACGGTCGGCGCGAACCAGTAGCCCTTGCTGGGCAGGTCGCACTCTGCGGTCCAGCGCTCGGCGCCCTCGTCGTCGCCGACGCCGGCGAGGTGGCGGATCCGCTCGAGCTGCTCGAGGGAGTTGATGGCGCCGATGTCGGTGTTCTTGTCGAGCGGGTCGCCGAGGCGCAGCGTGGAGAGCCTGCGCTTGAGGCGGGCGACGAGCTCGTCGGCGACCGACTCCTGCACGAGCAGGCGCGAGCCGGCGCAGCAGACGTGGCCCTGGTTGAAGAAGATGCCGGCGACGATGCCCTCGACCGTCTGGTCGATCGGGGCGTCGTCGAACACGATGTTCGCCGCCTTGCCGCCGAGCTCGAGCGTGAGCCGCTTGTCGGTGCCGGCCACCGAGCGCGCGATCGCCTTGCCCACCTCGGTCGAGCCGGTGAACGCGACCTTGTCGACGTCCGGGTGCGACACCAGCGCCGCGCCGGTCCGCCCGTCGCCCGTCACAATATTTACCACGCCCGGCGGGAGCTCGATCTCCCGGCAAATCTCGGCGAGCCGCAGCGCCGAGAGCGGCGTGGTCTCCGCCGGCTTCAGCACGCACGTGTTGCCGCAGGCCAGCGCCG
>JBGAJT010000335.1:0-3489 GCA_044224785.1 Candidatus Nanopelagicales bacterium
GGGCGATCTGTACGTCGCGCGGATTCCGTTCCTCGATCTGACGCTGCCCGAGCAGATCGGCCGCCCGTTCACGGTGTTCGCACTGATCGGCGTCATCAACGCCGTCAACCATTCCGACGGCCTGGACGGCCTGGCCGGCGGCGAGGGCCTCCTCGTGGCGCTTCCCGTCGCGCGCGGCCTCGGCGACCGTGTCGGCGATGATCGCCGTAGCCTCCGGGACGTTGAGCAGCAGGCCCCGCGCCCGACGGGCGCGAGCGAGCTCGGCGACGGTGAACAGCAGGAGCCGATCCCGCTCCGAAGGTGTCAGCTGCACGCCCGCCATCCTGTCAGCCCCAGCACCGTTCTCACTGAATGTGCCATTCGTTGCTAAGAGAGCAACAATCCTTCCGTTCACCGTGGGCGCAAGGAGCCGGAGTACCTGCCCTGACCGGTCGAGGCGCGTGGCTAGGGTGACGGCGTGGACTGGAACCGGCAGGTGTGCGGGCTGCGCGGGCACGAGACGTACGCGCCCGACGAGCGGGCGCTGGCCGACCGGCTCCACGTGAGCACCCCGGCCGGCGACGCCTGGCGCTGCCTGCGCTGCGGTGCCTACGTCGTCGGCGCTCCCGAGGCGTCCGGCCCCGCCGACGAGGCGCCCGAGATCCCTCGCGGCCGGCTGCTGCGCGACCTGGTCATCATGCGGCTGCTCGCCGCGGAGCGGGCGCTGCGCGCGCTCCTGCTCCTGCTCCTCGCGATCGGGATCCTGCGCTGGCGCGGCAGCAAGGACGCGATCGAGCAGGCCTTCGACCTCGAGATCCCGGTCCTGCGCCCGCTCGCCGACCAGATCGGCTGGAACATCGACGGCTCGTGGCTGGTGCGCACGGTGCGCGAGGCCCTCGGGCTGTCGGAGACGGCGCTGATGTGGATCGCGATCGCGCTGCTCGCCTACTGCGCGCTGCAGTTCGCGGAGGCGTACGGCCTCTGGACCATGAAGCGCTGGGGCGAGTACCTCGCCGTCGTCGCGACCAGCGTGTTCCTGCCGCTGGAGATCTACGAGCTCACCCAGCGGGTGACGGTGCTGAAGATCGGTGCGCTGCTCGTGAACGTCGCCGCGATCGTCTGGCTGCTCTACAGCAAGCGGCTGTTCGGCCTCCGCGGCGGCGGTGCGGCGTACCACGCCGAGCACGCCGAGGAGAGCCTGCTCACCGTCGAGCGCGCCGCCGTCGAGCAGTCCGCCTGAGCCTGGACTCGGCGATCGGCCGTCGGCTAGTTTGATCGTACGGATCCAAACGAGAGGCCCGACATGACCGACCTGCGCGACTGGCTGCCCCGCGGGGTCGACGCGATCACCGCCTGGCAGGAGCAGTACGGCGGGTTTGAGACGCACCCGAGCCTGCAGGTCTCCGACGACGCGCTGGCCGAGGCGTTCGGACGGCTCGTCGAGCGGCTGCGCGACAACTACCCCTACGGCCACCCCCGCTACGTCGGTCAGATGCTCAAGCCGCCGCACCCCGCCGCGGTCCTCGGCTACACCACCGCGATGCTCATCAACCCCAACAACCACGCGCTCGACGGCGGACCGGCGACGGCGCAGATGGAGAAGGAGGTCGTCGCGCGCATCGCGGCGATGTTCGGCCTCCCCCAGCACCTCGGGCACCTCACGTCGAGCGGCACGATCGCCAACCTCGAGGCCCTCTGGGTCGCGCGCGAGTCGCATCCCGGCAAGGCGATCGCCTTCAGCGCCGACGCCCACTACACGCACTCGCGCATGTGTGGGGTGCTCGGCGTCGAAGGTGTCGCGGTCCGCACCGACGCCGCGGGGCGGATGGACCTCGACCACCTCGACGAGGTGCTCGCCACCGGGCGGATCGGCACCGTCGTCGCCACGGTCGGCACGACCGGGCTCGGTGCTCTCGACCCGGTCGCCGGGATCGTCGAGCGCGCCCGTGCTGCCGGCGCGCGGGTGCACGTCGACACGGCGTACGGCGGGTTCTTCGCCCTCGTCGCCGACGGCAGCGCCGACGGTGTCGCGCAGGCGCCGTACGCCGCCATCGCCGGCGTCGACAGCGTCGTCGTCGACCCGCACAAGCACGGCCTGCAGCCCTATGGCTGCGGCACCGTCCTGTTCGCCGACCCGTCCGTCGGCCGGTTCTACGTGCACGACTCGCCGTACACCTACTTCAGCTCCGACGAGCTGCACCTCGGCGAGATCTCGCTCGAGTGCAGCCGAGCCGGTGCGGCTGCCGCGGCGCTGTGGCTCACCCTCGAGGTGCTGCCGCTCTCGGACGCCGGCCTCGGTCAGGTGCTGCGCGCCGGCCGTCGCGGGGCTCTGGCGTGGGCCGACCTGCTCCAGGGCTCCGACGCCCTCGCGCCCTACCAGCGCCCCGACCTCGACATCGTCGCCTACCTGCCGCGCCGCGCCACGATGTCGGCGGTCGACGCCGCGAGCGAGGCGCTCTTCCACGCCGCTGCGGCCGGCGACCCGACCGAGCAGATCCACCTTGCGACGTACGCCGTCACCGCCGACGCGCTCGCCGCCCGCGGCCACGAGGTCGAGCGCGACGCCGCCGCCGCTCGGATCCTGCGCAGCACCGTGATGAAGCCCGAGAGCGCGACGTACATGCCGCAGATCCACGCCCGCCTCGAGCAGCTCGCCGCCGAGGTCTGACCGACGATCGCCGCGCCACGCGACCGCCGTCCTCGTTGCGACGCGGGTCCGCGTGGGGAACCATCACGACGACCCGACCGCACCACGAGACCGGAGCCCGACGTGAAGCTGCTGCTCACCTCCGGCGGCATCACCAACGACGGCATCCGCGCGGCGCTCGTGCGCCTGCTCGGCAAGCCGATCGAGGAGAGCGCCGCGCTGTGCATCCCCACGGCGGAGTACGGGCACTCGTGGTGCACACCGGGGTCGGCGTGGAGGTTCGTCTCCGGGGCGGACTCGATGGTCGGTCTCGGCTGGCGCTCGGTCGGCCTCCTCGAGCTCACCGCGATCCCCAGCATGGGCTCGGACCGCTGGGCGACGTGGGTGCGCGAGGCCGACGTGCTGCTCGTCGACGGCGGCGATGCGACGTACCTGTGCCACTGGATGCGCGAGTCGGGCCTCGCCGACCTGGTGCCCGCGCTGGACAGCACGGTCTGGGTCGGCGTGAGCGCCGGCAGCATGGTGATGACGCCGCGCATCGGCGCCGACTTCGTCGTCTGGGACCCGCCGTCGGGCGACGACCGCACCCTCGGCGTCGTGGACTTCTCGATCTTCCCCCACGTCGGGCATCCCGACATGCCCGAGAACACGATGGCTGCCGCCGAGGCGTGGGCCGCGAGCATCGGCGGTGCCGCCTATGCGCTCGACGACCAGAGCGCGATCGTCGTCGCCGACAGCACGATCCGGAACGGCATGACGGTGCAGTTCCTCGTGCGCGACCCGCGCACGGCCGGCGAGGACCTGCAGCACATCGTGCAGGAGCGCGGCGGTTCGGCGGGCGATCCGTCGGCGATCGGCGCGCT
>JBGAJT010000336.1:0-3445 GCA_044224785.1 Candidatus Nanopelagicales bacterium
ACGAAGGGGTCGGCCAGCGGGTTGCGCAACAGTGCCTGCAACAACGTGCCGGCCAGCGCCAGCAGCGCGCCGCAACCCATCGCCGCCAGCACGCGCGGCGCACGCAGGCCGAGCACGATGTCGTGCGCGGTGCCGGCGTCCTCGAAGAACGCCTGCCAGGCCAGCGCCGGCTCGATGCCCTGCGTACCGGTCGCCAGCCCGAGCAGTGCGGCGGCCAGCGCGGCGGCGGCAAGGACGACATGGCGCAGGGCGGCGGGACCGACACCGCGGGCGTCGACGCCGCGTTCGCCGCTGCGCTCGGGTCGATCAAGGCGTCGGTCGGCCTGTGACCCACGCCGTGCGCCGCGGCGTACGCGTGGGCGTCGACGTCGGCTCGGTCCGGGTAGGGGTCGCGCGCAGCGACCTCGAGGGGGTCCTGGCCGTCCCGGTCGAGACCCTCGCCCGGCCGAAGGGCCGGGCGCCCCGGACCGATCTCGCCGCCCTCGTGGCGCTCGTCAGGGAGCACGAGGCCCTCGAGGTGGTCGTCGGGCTGCCGCTCGGCCTCGACGGCACGGAGGGTGCCGCCGCTGCGGCCGCCCGCACCTACGCCGGCGACCTCGCGGCGGCGCTCCGCACCGGCGGTGCCGACGTCCCGATCCGGCTGCTCGACGAGCGGCTGACCACCGCCCAGGCCTCGCGGGACCTCGCCGCGGCCGGGCGGAACTCGCGGGACGGCCGGTCCGTCGTCGATCAGGTGGCGGCTGTCATCATCGTGCAGCACGCGCTGGACGCGGAGCGGTCCACCGGGACCCCTCCCGGCACGCTGCTCGACACCTCGTACGACGACCCCCGGGAGGACCCCGCATGAGCCAGCTCGGCCTCGGCATGGCGCCGGAGGACGCGCCTGCCCGCCGCCGTCGCTCGCGCGGGCCGCTCGCGGTCCTCATCGCCGTGGTGGCCCTCGTGGCCGTCGCCCTCGGCGCGTTCGTGGGCCTGCGCTCGCTCACCGGCACGTCCGACTTCCAGGGCAGCGGCACCGGCGAGGTGAGCGTCGTCGTCAAGAAGGGCGACAGCCTGAGCGCGATCGGCCGCACGCTCGCCGCGGCCGGCGTGGTGGCCGACGACAGCGCGTTCGTCGACGCCGCCAGCGGCGACCCCCGCGCGCAGGGCATCGCCCCCGGCACCTACGTGCTCCGCAGCGGGATGAGCGGCGCTGCCGCCGTCGAGCTCATGCTCGACCCCGCCTCGCGCAAGGTCGCGAAGGTCGCGGTGCCCGAGGGCCTGCGCCTGGACAAGACCCTCGCCATCGCGGCCAAGGCCACCGGCATCCCGCTCGCCGACCTGAAGACGGCCGCCTCGAAGGCCGGGTCGCTCGGGCTGCCCGAGTACGCCGACGGCAACCCCGAGGGCTTCCTCTTCCCGGCCACCTACGAGTTCCAGCCCGACGCCACGGCGGACACCGTCGTGAAGACGATGCTCAACCGCTTCGACCAGGCGGCGTCCGACGTCGACCTCGAGGCCGCCGCGGCCGCCCGCGGGGTCGACCCGCTGGCCGTCGTGACGATCGCGAGCATCCTCGAGGTCGAGGTCGCCCCCGGCGACTACGCCAAGGCTGCTCGGGTGCTCTACAACCGCCTCGACAAGGGCATGCGCCTGCAGCTGGACTCGACGGTCAACTACGCGCTGGGCAAGTCCGACCTCAAGCTGTCGGCGGCCGACCTCGCGACGGACTCGCCGTACAACACCTACAAGGTGAAGGGCCTCCCGCCCGGCCCGATCGCGTCGCCCGGCCAGGCTGCGCTCGAGGCCGCCCTCGACCCGGCGGACGGCAGCTGGCTGTACTGGGTCACGACCGACATCGACGCGCGCACCACGGAGTTCGCGACGACCTACGACCAGTTCCTGGTGCTGAAGAAGAAGTTCCAGGCGAATGCCGGCTGAGGCCGACCCCTCCACCCCCGTGCGCCGCGCCGCGGTGCTCGGGCATCCGATCGCCCACTCGCTCTCGCCCGTCCTGCACCGCACGGCGTGGGCCGCGCTCGGTCTGCCGTGGGAGTACTCGACGGTCGACTGCACCTCGGAGCGGCTCGCGGCGTACGTCGGCTCCCTCGACTCCTCGTGGGTCGGGCTGTCGCTGACGATGCCGCTGAAGCAGGCCGTGCTCCCGCTGCTCACGGAGTCCGACCCGCTCGTCGACGCCACCGGCGCCGCGAACACGCTGCTGCTCGACGGCGGCGCCCGGCGCGGGGCCAACACCGACGTCGAGGGGATCGAGCGCGCCCTGCTCGAGGCCGGTGCCGGGCCCGCGGTCGAGGCAGCCGTGGTCGGTGGCGGCGCCACGGCCCGCTCGGCCGTCGCCGCGCTCGCGCGCCTCGGCGCCCGGTCCGTCATCGGCTACGTCCGCCGCCCGGAGGCGGGGGAGGAGCTCGTCGCCACCGGTGCCGCCGTCGGGATCGAGGTCGGGATCCGGCCGTGGGAGGCCGCCCGCGAGGCGCTCGACGCCGCGACCGTGGTGTCGACCGTCCCGCGGGGGGTCGCCGACCCGCTCGCCGAGGAAGTCCCGGCCGCGCCGGGCGTGCTCCTCGACGTCGTCTACCACCCCTGGCCGACCCCGCTCGCCGCGGCGTGGAGCGCTCACGGCGGTGCGGTGGCGTCCGGGCTCGGGATGCTCCTGCACCAGGCGGTCGGGCAGGTCCGGCTGATGACCGGCGCGGAGCCGCCCGTCGAGGCCATGCGCGCGGCCCTCGAGGACGCCGCCGCACGCCGCTGACCTGCGGCGGGACCCGTTGCGCCGGCGTCTGCTCCGGTCGGGGAAGCCAAACCTCAAGCCCAGGTCCCCAGAGGTCGATGGGACAGCGTGCGGGTCGTCCGGCCCCCAGCGTCTGCGAAGCGTCCGAGGTGCTCCATGTCCGACCAGCCTTCTGGCCGTGCCGCGCGGCTCGACCGCGCGCTCAGCGACCTGCTCACCCAGGCGCCCGAGCTCGAGGCCGCGGCCGTGGTGTCCTTCGACGGCCTCGCCATGGCCTCGAAGCTCCCGGCCGGCATGGACGAGGACCGGGTGGCCGCGATGAGCGCCGCCCTCCTCAGCCTCGGCGAGAAGGCGGCCCAGGGCCTCGGTCGCGGCGACCTGTCGCAGGTCTACGTCGAGGGTGAGACCGGCACCGTGTTCCTCGTGTCCTGCGACGACGAGGCCGTGCTCGTGGCCGTCGCCGCGGCGGGCGCCAAGGCCGGGCTCATGCTCTTCGAGGTGCGCCGCGCCGCAGCCGCCATCGGCACCGTCCTGCACGAGGACGCGCCGGTGCCGGCGGAGTCGACCATCGACGACCAGGCCCTCGCCGACGCCGAGGCGGCCTACGCGGCGTACCAGGCCCACCGCGCGTCGCTCGTCGAGGCCGCGCCGTACCCGGCGCCGACCTACTACCCCGAGGAGCCCGAGGTCCCCGAGCTCCTCACCGGCGGCGAACCG
>JBGAJT010000337.1:0-231 GCA_044224785.1 Candidatus Nanopelagicales bacterium
GACGTGAGCGGGGTGCGCGCCGACCGACGTCTCGCCCGACAGCATGAGGGCGTCGGCGCCGTCGAGCACCGCGTTGGCGACGTCGCTCGCCTCGGCTCGGGTCGGGCGGGTCATCGACACCATCGAGTCGAGCATCTGCGTCGCGACGATGACCGGCTTGGCGCGACGGCGCGCGATGGTGATCGCACGCTTCTGCACCAGCGGGACCTGCTCGAGCGGCAGCTCGACGCC
>JBGAJT010000337.1:241-3433 GCA_044224785.1 Candidatus Nanopelagicales bacterium
CCGCGGGCGACCATGATCCCGTCGAACGCGTCGATGATGCTCTCGAGGTTCTCGACGGCCTGCGGCTTCTCGATCTTGGCCAGCACCGGGAGGCGCACGCCCTCGTCGTCCATGATCCGCACGACGTCCATGAGGTCGTCGGCTCGGCGGACGAACGACAGCGCGATCATGTCCACACCGAGGCGCAGTCCCCAGCGCAGGTCGGCGATGTCCTTCTCCGACATGGCCGGGACGCTCACGGCCACACCCGGCAGGTTGAGGCCCTTGTGGTCGCTGACGCGTCCACCCTCGACGACCCGCGTGACGACGGAGGTCTCGTCGACCTCGAGCGCCTCGAGGGCGACCTTGCCGTCGTCGACGAGGATGAAGTCGCCGGGCGAGACGTCGCCGGGGAGGCCCGAGTACGTCGTCGAGCAGATGTCGACGTCGCCAGGGACGTCGTCGGTGGTGATGGTGAAGCGTGCTCCGGGCTCGAGGACGACCGGGCCGTCGGCGAAGGTGCCGAGGCGGATCTTGGGGCCCTGCAGGTCGACGAGGATGCCGACACCGCGGCCCGCCTCGTCTGCGGCGGCACGCACCCACTGGTAGACCCTCTCGTGGTCGGCGTACGACCCGTGCGAGAGGTTCATGCGGGCGACGTCCATCCCCGCGTCGATGAGGGAGCGGATGCCCTCCTGGCTCGCAACAGCGGGCCCGAGGGTGCAGACGATCTTGGCGCGGCGCACAGGATGACCTTACTGCAAGCGGTTTCAGCGGACGGTCAAGGCGACCCCGCGGGTTCCTGTCGGGACCCGCGGGGACGTCGGTCAGGCCAGGAGCTGCCGAGCCGTCGGCGGGATGGGCGCGGGGAGGTTCGTCGAGCCCACCAGCCACCGGTCGACGGCGGACGCCGCGGACCGGCCCTCGGCGATCGCCCACACGATCAGCGACTGGCCGCGACCGGCGTCGCCGGCGGCGAAGACCCCGGGACGCTCGTCATGTAGTCGTCGTCGCGAGCGACGTTGCCGCGGTCGTCGAGGTCGACGCCGAGCTGGTCGACCAGCGCACCGCGCTCGGGGCCGGTGAAGCCCATCGCGAGGAACACGAGGTCGGCGGGGATCTCGCGCTCCGAGCCCTCGACGGGCACGAAGCGGCCGGCCTCGAAGCGCACCTCGACGAGCTCGAGCGCCCGCACGCGGCCGGCACCGTCGTCGATGAAACGGTTGGTGGAGACGGCGTAGATCCGCTCGCCGCCCTCCTCGTGCGCGCTGGTGACCTTGTAGGTCATCGGGTACGTCGGCCACGGCTGGCTGCCGGGACGCGTCTCCGGGGGCATCGGCATGATCTCGAGCTGCGTGACGGACGCCGCACCCTGGCGGTGCGCTGTGCCGAGGCAGTCGGCGCCGGTGTCCCCGCCGCCGACGACGACGACGTGCGTGCCGGAGGCGTCGATGGGGGCGACCTCGAGGTCGCCCTCCTGCACGCGGTTGGCGCCGGGCAGGTACTCCATCGCCTGGTGCACGCCGCCGAGCTCGCGGCCCGGGACGGGCAGGTCGCGCCACTGCGTCGCGCCGACGGCGAGGACCACCGCGTCGTAGCGGCGGCGCAGGTCGGTGCCCGTGACGTCGGTGCCGACGTCGACGCCGGCGCGGAACTTCACGCCCTCGGCCTGCATCTGCTCGAGGCGCCGGTCGAGGTGGCGCTTCTCCATCTTGAACTCGGGGATGCCGTAGCGGAGCAGGCCGCCGATGCGGTCCGCGCGCTCGAAGACGGCGACGGTGTGACCGGCGCGCGCGAGCTGCTGCGCGGCGGCGAGGCCCGACGGGCCGGAGCCGATCACGGCGACGGTGCGACCGGACTGGCGCGGCGCCGGCTGCGGCGTCACCCAGCCGGAGTCCCAGGCGCGGTCGACGATCTCGACCTCCACCTGCTTGATGGTGACCGGTTCCTGGTTGATGCCCAGCACGCACGCGGTCTCGCACGGCGCGGGGCACAGCCGCCCGGTGAACTCCGGGAAGTTGTTCGTCGCGTGCAGCCGCTCGCTCGCCGCGCGCCAGTCCTGGCGCCACACCAGGTCGTTCCACTCGGGGATCAGGTTCCCGAGCGGGCAGCCGTTGTGGCAGAACGGGATGCCGCAGTCCATGCAGCGCCCGGCCTGCTTCTCGAGGTGGTCGGCCGGGAACGGCTCGTAGACCTCGCGCCAGTCCTGGATGCGCACGTCGACCGGCCGGCGCACCGGCGTCTCGCGGGCGGTGGACAGGAAGCCCTTGGGGTCAGCCACGGGTCGCCTCCATGATCGCGACGGACACGTCCCGTCCCTCGCGCTCGGCCGCGGCCTGGGCCGCCAGCACGCGCGCGTAGTCGCGGGGCATCACCTTGGTGAACCGGCTGTCGAAGGCCGGGTCGGAGAGCAGTGCCGACGCGACGGTCGACCCCGTCTCCTCGAGATGGCGTACGACGAGATGCCGCAGCAGCAGCACGTCGTCGGCGTCGACGGTCAGCAGGTCGACCATCTCGGGGTTGACGCGCGTCGGCGCCGCGTCGAGGAGGTAGGCCACGCCGCCGGACATCCCCGCCGCGAAGTTGCGGCCGGTCGGTCCGAGCACGACGACCAGGCCGCCGGTCATGTACTCCGCGCCGTGGTCGCCCACGCCCTCGACGACCGCGGTCGCGCCGGAGTTGCGGACCGCGAACCGCTCGCCGACCACGCCGCGCAGGAACAGCTCACCCGAGGTCGCGCCGTAGCCGATGACGTTGCCGGCGATGACGTTCTGCTCGGCCACGAAGGTCGCGGCGCGGTCGGGGCGCACGACGACGCGGCCGCCGGAGAGGCCCTTGCCGACGTAGTCGTTGCTGTCGCCCTCGAGCCGCAGAGTGATGCCGCTCGGCATGAACGCGCCGAGAGACTGGCCCGCCGAACCGGTGAGCACCACCTCGATGGTGTTCGCGGGCAGGCCGTGCTCGCCGTGGCGCTTGGTCACCTCGTGGCCGAGCATCGTGCCGACGGTGCGGTTCACGTTGCGGACGGTCAGGGTCGCGCGCACCGGCTCGCCGCGCTCCAGCGCGGGCGCCGCGAGCGCGAGGAGCTCGTTGTCGAGCGCCTTGTCGAGCCCGTGGTCCTGCGTCGTGGTGTTGCGGCGCGATGCGCCCTCGGGCAGCTCGGGCACGTGGAACACGGGCGCGAGGTCGAGCCCGTGCGCCTTCCAGTGCGAG
>JBGAJT010000338.1:0-3424 GCA_044224785.1 Candidatus Nanopelagicales bacterium
GGCGGCACCGATGTCCCCGTGCTGCCGCTCGCCGGCTGGTCGCGCACGAGCACCGCGAAGGCCGCCGCCGAGCTCACGGCCGCGCTGGACCGCGTCCGCCGCCGGTGACGGTGTCCCTGCGGGTCGCCGGCGAGGCGGACGCCTCGCTGGTCGCCCGGCTGGTGCAGCTCGAGCAGCACGACCTGTCCGCCATCACCGGCGAGCTGCCCGGCGACGATGGACTGTTCCCCGTCGCGCGCCTCGACCGGTTCTTCGCCGAGGCGGGCTGCACGGCGTACGTCGTCGACCACGACGGCTCGCCCGCGGGGTTCGCCCTCGTGCGGCCGGTCGAGGGCCGGCCGTTCGTGCACTCGTTCTTCGTCGTCCGCGCGCTACGTCGTCGCGGGGTCGGCGCCGAGGCCGCGGCGCTCCTGCTCGCCACCGACGACGGACCGTGGACGATCGCCTTCGTCGAGCGCTACGACGCGGCCGCCACGTTCTGGCGAGAGGTCGTCGCCCGAACCGGCCGCCCGTGGACCGAGGAGCAGCGCGAGCACGCCGGCGAGACCTTCGTCTGGCTCACCCTCGAGCCGTAGCCGGCTCGGTCGTCGACGGTCGTCGAGATGCGCAGCCGGCTGCGGGTTCAGCTGCGCTGCAAGAACATCCAGCGATGGCCCTCGAGATCCTCGACCCGGTAGAGGCGTCCGACAGGTCCGTGCTCGACCTCCGACAGCATCCGTGCACCGTTCGCCTCGGCGCGTGCCGCATGGGAGTCGACGTCGTCCACGTGGACCAGGACGCCGTCGATCACCCAGGGCGTCTCCGACCAGGCAGCAGCGACGTCGCAGTGCTGGCGATGGGCTGCCGGTCCCTCGTAGTCGCGGCCCGGCGTCGCGAGCATGACCAGGCCGGCCCCGGTCGACAGCTCTCCGTGCGTCAGGACGCCGTCGTCGTCGAGCCAGCGCGTGCGCTCCTCGAAGCCGAACACGCGGGCCAACCAGTCCATCGCGGCCGGACCGTCGGCGTACGACAGCATCGGGACGACACCCTGCTGGTCCTCGCTCATGCAGCGCCACCTCCTGCGAGCCACCCATGTTCGACCGGCTCCGAGGTCGGGTCAACGACAGGTCCGCGGCGGCGGGTGTCGGGCGTCAGCTCCCCATCGGCCGGAGCACGACCGTGGCGCGAGGTGCGGTCGCGGCTCCCCCAGAGCAACCCGCGTGCCAGCACCAGGCGGCTCAGTCGGCGGTGGTGGGTTCCGGGGGTGGGCTGTCGGTGTCGGCGAGGCCGGACCAGGGCTCGATCGCGGTCGAGGCGTCGCGGCCCTCGGGACAGTGGCGGCGGAAGTCGCACCACGAGCACATGGGTCCGGGGACGGGCGGCAGGACGGCGTCGATCGCCTCGATCGCGTCGGCGTCGCCGACCTCGGCGTCCTCGGCACGGGCGGAGAGCCCGTCGGCCCAGAGCTCCTGCGCGTTCTGGGCCTCCTCGGCGATCTGCTCGGCGCGACGGACGTGGCGCGCGAGCGACTCCTCGGTGTGGTCGTAGGCCGCCACGCTCGCGGTCGGCAGGTGGTGCAGCTCGACGCGGCGGGACCGGGTGCGCAGGGTGCGACGCGCGGCGAGGACGTAGACGGCGAGCGCGAGCGACGACCGCGCGTCGTCGGTCGTCAGCGGTCGTCGTCCGGTCTTGTAGTCGACGATGACGAGCTCCTCGCCGCCGTCGTCGCTCGGGCGGCGGTCGATGCGGTCGACACGTCCCTGCAGTGCGAGCGTCTCGGTGCGCGTCGAGACGGTGCGCTCGACCCCGGCGGGCTCGTCGTCGGGATCGAGGTGCGCGGCGTACGCCGACGTCATCGCCGCTGCGCGGTCGCGCCACTCGGCGGACTGCTTGCCGTCGCGGAACCCGTCGGTGAGCCAGTTGCGCGAGACGAGGGCGGCGGCCTCCTCCGGCGTACGCCGCTCCACGGGCAGCAGCCACCAGTCGCGCAGCGCGTTGTGGACCGACGAGCCCACGCTGTTGTGCGCCCAGGGCAGCCCCTTCTGCCGGCGCTCGAGGTAGGTGTAGCGGTAGCGGCGCGGGCACGAGAGCCAGGTGTCGAGCTTGGTGGGCGTGCAGCTGAAGAGACGCCGCGGCATGGCGTCGAAAGTCCCCTGGGTCACGGCGTCATCCGTGCGCGTCGATGAAGCCGAAGACGCCGTCGGCGATGAGCTGCACCGCGATCGCGGCGACGAGCAGGCCGGCGATGCGCGTGAGCACGAGGATGCCGGTCGGCCGCAGGATCTTCGCCAGCACCACGGAGAAGCGCATGACCAGGTAGATGGTCACGTGGATCGCCACGATGGCGACGATCAGCGCGACGATCTCGGGCGCGGTGTCGGCCGAGCGCACGAACAGGATCGTCGCGACGATCGCTCCGGGCCCCGCCAGCAGCGGGGTGCCGAGCGGGACCATGGCGACGTTGACGTCGTCGACCTCGGTCGGCTCGTCGGTCTTGCCGGTGAGCAGCTCGAGCGACACGACGAGCAGGAGCAGACCGCCCGACACCTGCATCGCGGGCAGCGAGATGCCGAGGAACTGCAGGATCCGGTCGCCGAGGAGCGCGAACAGCACGATGACGCCGAACGCGGTGAGCGCCGCCTGCAGGGCGAGCCGGGCCATCGCCTTCGCGCCGCGGCGGCCGGCGAGCGCCAGGAACACCGGGATGACCCCGGGCGGATCCATGATCACGAACAGCGCCAGGTAGACCGACGCCAGGAACTTCAGATCCACGCGGTGAGCCTAGGGCCCGGGGCCGCGACGGTTCCGGCACCACGCCCCCGCGGAGGGACGGCGTCGGCCGGGTCGACTCGTTCACCTGACCGACGGGCGAGTCCCGCGGAGCTGCCGGTGACCTGCTGCAGCCGGGCAGGTGCCACGTCGGCACCACGTCGGTGCCCGGTCGAGGACGGGTCGGGCATCGGGCGCGCTACGCCCCCGGGTCGCCGGAGAGCACCCTCGGCGACCGCTCCTGGCGTCTCGTCGCTGACTGTGGATGACACGCCGAAGATCGCCGCCTGTGGATATCGAGTGGCGGGATCCGTTGTGCTGCTTGGGTTCTCGCCGGACTGGACTGTCGGAGGTGGTCGCTAGGTTCTTCGCATGACCTCGACGACCGATGGCACCCGAGCACCGATGACGGTGCACGGGCTCGCACGCCTGGTCGAAGGTCTGCGCGCGTCCGCGCGCGAGGTCGCGGACGTCCTGGTCACCGATCCGACCCTGCTCGCGGAGGTCCCCGACGAGCTCCTCGAATCGTTCACCCTCGCCCTGCACTCGGCCGCCGACACCACCACCGCCGTCGCGACCGTCGTCACCGGGCGCCTCGAGCGGGTGGTCGGGTCGGTCCGCGGGAAGCTCGTGGCCGGGAGCTACCCCTCCACCACGCGCTTCCTCGAGCGCGAGT